>JACCVS010000058.1 GCA_013698055.1 Acidobacteriota bacterium | reverse complement strand
GACTCGTAAAGCTCCGCCTTCTCTTTCTCCGAAAGCGGCAATTGCTCGAAGCGCTCAATCAGCCACGAAAGGTCACTACCGTGAGCGCGACCCTTTGCCGCACGCAGCCAATTCAGATAAGGAACGTTGGCCTCGACGAGCGCATCTTCTTCAAGCAGCGGCAGGAATCTAGGCCACGTGGCAGCCAGACGATAGTCGTCCTCATGCAACTCCCAGTTAATCGAAACGCGGGACGAATAGCGCCGGACGAGCCAGCGCGTTATCTGGTAGCTGAAAGTGTCTTCAACGATTGTCCCGGCGATGCCGGAGACTTCCACATACTCTAACGGCGTGAGGTCTCCGCCCGCATCACTGAGCAAGCGGACGCGCCGGGAGAATGTGTTGAGAATCTTTTCCACATGCCGAAGGACTCTCGCGCTTTGCGGGTAGGCGCGCATAAAAAGCAGAATCTCGTGAAAGCGGATGAGCGAATCAGCATCTGTGATCCGGCGCTTTTCAAGTTGTTCGAGAATCTTCAGCGCGCCCACGCCGCCACCGCTGCGCTCATCAAAATGTCGCTTTGATTCGTCAAGTCGGTCGAGAAGCCGGTTGATGATGTCGGAAGGCATGATTAGTTTCAGGAGACAAATTTGATGGAGCGTTTTAGCTTCTAAGCTAACCGCACCGGGAAGTCAATAACTTTACGTTCGCCTTTTGACTTCAATGGTCGCATCTCGGATGTCGCGCGATGCGCCGGGCATTTGAGATGGGTCACTCGCGTCCGCCTGTTGCTCAAATTGAATATAGGCTGCGCTGTTCATCGTCGGCTCTCCTGCCAGCTTGCGCGCCGCGATGATCCCGCCCCACACGGCCACGAAGCCGACGGTGACGCTCAACACGACATTAAGCAGCGCGAGCATGAAATGCCTCTCCTCGACGAGCCGCGCGGTTTCGTATTCAAAGGTTGAAAAGGTCGTGTATGCGCCGACGAAGCCGACGGCAACGGCTAGTCGCAAATTCTGGCTCAGCGAAATGCGCCCGGCGACCATTGTCAGGAAGAAGCCGATGATGAATGAGCCTGTGATGTTGATGACGAACGTCGCCAGCGGAAACGATCCGGCGAGGCGCGAGAGAATCGTGCCTCCGAGGTAATAACGCAGCATTCCGCCCAGCGCGCTTCCCACCGCGACGGCAAAATATTTTGTCAGGGTTTCCACTGCTCTTTCGCTCCTTCAAATTTCACGGCGGAAAAAGTAACTTGTACGGTCAAAATATTATCGAGACAGTGATCCATACCGTCGCGGCTTTTCGCGTTTACAAGTGGGACAGCATTTTATCCGCAAGCCGGAGGAGAGATACATGCTCAGAAGTGATGATAGCCCTCAAACCAATTTTAAGCTCAATTTTTCAAACGTCATGGGCAGGCTACATTTTAAGCCTCGCGCGCAGAAAGCGAATCAAAAATCAATTTCGAGTGCCAATTTATCTTCCGCGCAGTGGTCGCAAACTTTCTGGGGGCGCAAGTTCATGAAGACCACCACGCTTGTCGTCGCTCTACTCTGTTCGGCTTCGATAGTCCTGGCAGATATTAAGATCACGACTAAAAGCACGGCGGGTGGCCAGAGCTTCACCAGCACGACCTACATCAAGGGCGCTCGCCAGCGAACCGAAGGCATGGGCTATACGAGCATCTATCAATGCGACCTCAAGCGCGCGATTCTGATTAACGATAAAACCCGAACTTACATGATCACACCTTTCGGGGAAAAAGATGCGGCAAAGGGAACGAATTCGCACAGCGGCGGAACCGCAAGCGCGCGGCGGGGCGGCATTGTTACTTACACCACGACGACGACGGACATGGGCGAGCGCAAAACCATCCTCGGACTGACGGCGCGCCATCTCAAATCAAAGACCGTGGTCACGGCCAGCGAAGGCGCATGTAACTCCATGAACATGGAGATGGAATCGGACGGCTGGTATGCGGACATCGCCGATGGGCTAAGCTGCCAGACGGATCAGTCAGCCGCGTCCGCTTTTAATCAATCCGATTGCGTGGACGAGATACGCTACAAGAGCGAGGGCACGGCCAAACCGGGTTATCCGATCATGGTAACGACAAAGATGAAGTTCAACGCCGGTGCGGGAGCAGACATCCCGGCCTCTTCATCAATGCAGGAAGTTGTAGATGTTTCCAGCGCCAAGTTGGATGCTGGGCTGTTCGACATCCCTGCCGGGTACAAAGAAGTGAAAAGCACCGAGGAGCTTGGAAGCCCGTACTAAATCGAAATTTACGACTTGGGCAGCTATCATTGAATTCGATGCGGCGATAGACTGAACCGCTTAAATTGAAGCTTCTTTTTCAAAAAAGGAGATTTGGACATGCGAGATGTTTTGCGAAATGAAGACCCGATGCAATACATCATCTCGAACTTAAAAATAGCTGCGATTATCAGCTTTATCATCGTGCTTCCATTCGCGCTCCTCGAATTCAAGTTCAGCACAGTAACCAGGCAAAATGTCCCTGACTTGACGATGTTATTTGGCTTATTGTGGCTATTATCAATGGCATTTATCGCCATCATGATGCCGGTAGTGCAAAACGTACGAGTGGGAAACAGATTAGCAGCGAAGCCTATTAATCTTTTGCTCAGAGTCGCTTGTTCGGCACTGAATCTTAATAATGTGGGTAGGCATCATTATTGACCAACTTCCCTGTTTTCTTGGCGCTCCGAACTGCGATTAGCTGCTTTTCAGCTAATTACGGAAGTATAAGCGTAATGAGTAGGGAGCATTTGCACTTTGGTTTGTCGCGGCGCGAGAGTTTTCCATTTGGTATATGGGGAGAACTTAACCACGAAGCAACACGAAGCGAAACACACTAATCTTTCGAGTGATTTCGTGGTTAATCCTTATTTCTCCTCTGTCCAAATCTTGTCAGGATATTTGGTCTCCCCCAACGAAAGCCAACCATCCCAGGTTGGCTTAAAGATAAGGGCTGAGAGTTGATTGCTCTCAGCCCTTATCCGTTTCTATGCATCGGGCGTCACAGAAGATGATCCCGCCAACCCTGAGTTACCAGGTGACTTCGATCTCGTACTCCTTTGCTCCGCCGCTGGGGTCGCGAATCTGCACGACCGCCGTAAAATCGTTGTCGCGCGATGGCTGCTGGAGGACTCGCACCTCGCCGCGTCCCTTGAGCTTGGCAGCGCTGACATTGACACGGCGGCTCGGCAAAGGCGACGTGAAGTTGTAAGTCGCGTTGTTGTACTCGCTGCCGCCGATGGTGCGGATTTCGATTTGATTATCACGGATGACCAGATGGACATCATCGTCAACCGTGCCACGCCAGCGCACGCGCCCGGACGTGCGACCCCCGCCGCCGCCGTCATTATCTCGCCCGCCCCCGCCGCCGCCTCTTCCCGGAGAGCCGGGAACATTCAACTCGCGCAGAATGTCGTCGAGCGTGCGCTGCACGTCATTCCACCCGTTGCGGCGAGAATAATTGCCGCCTGCGCGTCGTGCCAGATCAGACAGAATTGCCGCCGCATCCCTCAGCTCTGATTCGCGCCGATTGTCTCGCAGCATCCGCTGGAAGACGTTGGCCGAGGCGCTGAACTGTTGGACGAGGTAAAGCGCCTCGACATCTCCTCTGTTGCTGAAGCTGCTGTTGCTGTAGTCCGTGTAGCTTCGCTCGGCCAGATCGTTGGCCTGCGTGCGGAGTTGCTCGGCGAGGCTACTGAGCCGGTACGATTGGGCTTGCGCGGTTGCTGCCGTCAACAGCGTCAGCAGGCAGAGCCAGACAGATAAATAGCGATAGCGTTTCATAGAAGTCCTCCGAAGATTTGTAGTCTCAGATTACTAAGAAAGAGGTTCATTTGCTGCCACCAACCTAACCGCCGACGGCAGTAATTATCAAGGCGCATTTAATTCACAACGTTAGTCAAACCCTCTTATAAGTGTTTTCTGAAAAACGATGCAATCTTCCAACCGTCCAAATATTTCCACGGAGTCTCGCCGGTTGTGTAATGCCCGCACGGGAGCCACGTGACATCGAGCGGGATGCCGTGTCGCCTAGCCTCCGCAATCACATCGCGCGAAAGGTCGAGGGGAAAGGTCAGATCATAGCGCGCGGCGATGAATCGAATGGGACGCTGGCGCATCTTCAACAAACGCGGGATGAAAGGAAACGGGCTGATCGGCAGCCAGTATTCACGCAACTCATCGAGCGTCAACTCATCCGCGAACCCTGCGCGCACGTGCCGGGTCGAGATGCCACGCCAGGCGACATCCGCGACATAGCCTGAGACGTGGTTGAAGACGCCGACATCAATCCTCTCGTCATGCGTGAAGGCGAGAAATGCCGTGCATGATCCGATGCTCGTCCCCAGGACACCGATTGAGTTGTAGCCGCCATGCTCAACCAACCAGTTGACGGCAGCGCGAGCATCAAGCACGGCCTGTCTGACGGATTGAATCGTGCGCCCAACGTTTGAGCTGATCATATAGTCGGCGCGTTCGAGTTCCGCAGGGCGGCGGGCATCGTGATAGGGAAGCGACACCCGGAGCGCAGAGATGCCGAGACGATTGAGCACGCGGCACAGGTCAACGTGGCTTTCGGGCTGCGCGTTCCAATGCGGCAAAAGCACGACCGCCCGGCGCTTTTCCTGCGACGAGCCATCCTTTCCTTTCTTCGTCAATGCGGGAAAGAAACGCGCGTGGACAGTGTTGTTTTCCACTGAGGGCGTGTGGATGGCGCTCGTCCACGTCAAATGCTCGCCCGCGAGTTGATAGTCCGTAACGGGGGGCAGCCGGTAGAACTCTTCACTGTGCCGCATGACATCTTGCGTATGTTGACGAAAAAGCTGGCGCGGGTCGTCGCCGTTGACGTGCTCTTTGATAAAAGATGCGCCCCATTCAAAAGGGCGTACGATCCTATTTGTCTCGCGCGTCGCGTAGTGTCTTTCGCGCGCGTGAATTAAGCGTCCAAACAAATTTCTTTAACCTCACAAGCGTCTTGAACTGATAAGAAGGATGATAGGGGCTGGCACCGGCAAAATCAAAGGGGCGATTGCTGCCGGATTGACTTTTAGAGGGTATGAGACTAGGATGTCATCGCCTCGTTGCCAATGTTGACGTTCCCCCAATCGCTAACATTCGCATCAACTCACCAACAGAGCGCATTTTTTACATACATCGGTTCCGGCATCATCCAAAATATTGGTGTGCTAATACGTGAGAGCACCTGTCGCCCTCGCAAATCCTTAACAGTTACCCTTAGAAACGTAAGGGTCTCACCTACCCGGAGGATTTAGAATGAATCGTAAGTTCGTAGCTCTACTGTCAGTCGGTGTGCTCGCCCTCGCGCTCGTCATCGGCAACTTCGCTCGAAACACCTCAGCGCAATCGGATCAAGCCTTTGAGAGCGCCAACCCCAATGCTTCCTTTCTCCAATGCGGCACCAAGCACCCGGACGAACAGACCGCCCGCTTAATTGATGATGCTAATGGCCGATTCAAAGCTAATCGTCAGGCAGAGACCGGCTCGGCGGAAAGAACCGGCACCGTTAACGTTAATGTTTACTTTCACGTGATTACCAGTACCTCTGGCGCAGGAAATGTGACGGATGCCAAGATCGCCGAACAGATTCAAGTCATGAATGATGCCTTCAGCGGAGTGACTGGTGGGTTCAATACGATCTACAGATTTACTTTGGTAGCTACCGACCGCACAGCGAACGATGCCTGGTATACGACGCAGAACGGAACCACTGCCGAAAGACAGATGAAGACGGCCTTGCGTCGCGGAGGCGCGGCTGATCTGAATTTCTACACGAACAATATGGGCGGTGGGCTTCTCGGCTGGGCGACTTTCCCATCGAGTTACGCCAGCGATCCTGTGATGGATGGCGTGGTCTGCCTCTATGCCAGCCTGCCAGGTGGTTCGGCCACAAATTACAATCAGGGCGACACGGCAACGCACGAAGTCGGTCACTGGGTCGGCCTGTATCACACCTTCCAGGGCGGATGTAACGGTAATGGTGATTTCGTCAGCGACACGGCGGCTGAGCGCTCTCCCGCCAGCGGCTGCCCTTCGGGTGCTGACACTTGCAGGAACAAAGCCGGTCTCGATCCAATCGAGAACTTCATGGACTATTCTTATGATAGCTGCATGTACAAGTTCACGGCAGGACAGGGCGCTCGTGCAGATTCTCTGACTCTGCAATATCGCGGACTTTAATTAACCTTTTAGCTAAGGCTAAATTGAGTAAGGGATGCTTTCATCATGGGAGCATCCCTTATTCATTAGTGAACTCTGTCGGAAGCTTGGCTTTGACCCACTCGTCCCAACCGCCGAGCAGCGCGCCCGCTTGTTTGATTCCAAGCTTATTCAGTTCAAGCACCGCACGGGCGCTTATTTGCTCACG
>JACCVS010000039.1 GCA_013698055.1 Acidobacteriota bacterium | reverse complement strand
AAGCCGTCCCTCCTACACTTGTGCGCGTCTCAGCGACTTTCAAGTCGCCTCTCTTACCGTTTCGCCGCCGCAGGATGAGCAGCAGTCCGCCGATTCCGAGCACTGTCACCACTCCTCCGAGCCGCATGATATTCATCACCGCCGGACCATACCGGCCTGTCGCCGGGTCGTAGTGATAGCAGAAGAGAAGGAGTTGATCTACCGTTGAGCCAATTTTATTGTTTGAGGCTTCGACGAGACCGAGCCGTAAATCTCTCGCGTTGTACTCGATGCCGTAGAAGTAGCGCGAGAGCTTTCCTTCCGGCGTCAGCACCATGATACCGGCGGCGTGCGCGAACTGGTTGGTCTTCTCGTCGTAGTTGTAATGAAAGCCGACCGCTTCGGTCAGTCGTTTGATGTTTTCGGGATCACCCGTCAGAAAATGCCAGCCCTTTTCCGCGCCGGGACGATTGTAACGCTCGATGTATGCCTGTTTTTTCTCAGCGGCAAGCTCAGGCGTTTCGCGCGGGTCGAAGCTCACCGTCAGCACGTCGAACTCTTTCCCCGCGTCGAATGTCTGCGAGCGCAAACCTGCCATCAATCCGCTCAATATCTGGTTGCAGAGCATCGGGCACTTATAGAAGACGAGCGAGAGAATAACGGGTTTGGATTTGCTGAAATACTCACGTAGTTCGACGGTGCGCCCCGTCTCGTCTTTGAACTGGAGATCAAGCGGAAGCTGCTCGTTCAATCGCTGTTCGATCTTGACCTCGCGCAAGGCCGTCGGCAACCCGTTCTCAGTCGTGCCCAAACCCGGTCGCGGGCCGTAGAGTGGGGCCGACCCATCGTACATTCTTCCTTGTGCGAAAGCAGATGAGCAGTAGGCGCTAAGCAATAAGCAGATGAAAAAGACTCGCCCGCTCACTACGCGCACACTCCTGCCTTTCGTTTTTCTTTGGCTGACCACCGACCACTGACCACTGACCACTTCTTTCTTCATTGATCTCTCTTCTCCGTCATCCGTCCAGAGCTTTGATATGACGGGATGTCCATTCCGCCTGTCCCCATCTGCTGTTGACCGTCTGCGGGCGGGCGGCTCTTGAGGCTGCCATCCTCAACGACTCTCTTTTTCGCCTCTTCCACCGGCATACTGATCTTACCGTCACGCGGGTCGGGCTTGCCTTCCAACACTTGATTCCAAATCTTCTGTAGCTCGTTGTACTCGGCCTGCGGCTCTCTCAGTTGGAGGTTGATAAATTTACCGTCGCCGAGATTAACCCCGAAACCGGGCGCAGCCTGCAAGCGAGGCTCAGGCGGCAGTCGCTCCTTTTCGGACAGAGCCATCGGTCGAGGTTGTGGGTCTGCCTTCGTCGCACGATCTTCCAGCACTTTGTAGAGAAGGTGCATCAGGACGAACGAAATCACGATCAGGAAGAACAGTCCGACGACAAACTTGATGATCGTGCCGACATCAACGTCGCTCGCCTCGTGGCTCACGTCCGGGTTCTGGATGTGCGTCACATCGGGCGTTACGTGAATATCGTCCTTAACTTTCTTTTGCATCTCTACCTTTCAATTGCAAAGTTCAAAAGTTCAAAGTTCAGCCTTTAGGCTGCTTAAATCAAGCACGCTAAAGCACGAACTCTAAACCAGTCACCGCATCTGCAAAACAGCTATAAATCCGCAATCCGCAATCCGCAATCCGAAATCCGCATTCCGCAATTCTCAATGTCCTTTGCGCCGTCCGTGCTCGATGGCTTCTTCAAAGTTCGGGTCGTTGAAGGGCAAGAGCGGTCGCAAGCTGAGCTGCCAGATAAAGAACGCCAGCCACAATCCACCGAGAGCGATGGGGGCAGCAATATCCATCCAGCTAAACCTGAAGTGTGCGCGATTGAACTCCGGCGCGACCAGCCAGTACACGTCAACCATCCTCATCACGAAAATCAATCCGGCTATCGTCGCCAATCTCCGCGCGTTGCGCTTCAAATCTCTTGAGAGCAGCAGCACGAAGGGAAGGGCGAAGTGAAGTATCACCAAACCAAGGCCGACAAAGCCCCATCCTCCGCGCAAGCGGTGCAAGTA
>JACCVS010000033.1 GCA_013698055.1 Acidobacteriota bacterium | reverse complement strand
ATAGTCGCCGGAGCGTTCTTCGTTATTCCCTCGATTTTCGTCCTGCTCGGGCTTTCTTACATCTATGCAGCGTATGGCAACATCCCGGCGGTCGCGGGCGTGCTCGCCGGATTCAAGCCCGTCGTCGTCGCCATCGTCGTCGAAGCGATTCTTAAAATCGGCAAGCGCGCGATCAAACGCGGCACACACCTTTTGATTGCTGTGGCTGCATTTGTTGCCATCTACTTCTTTCACGTTCCCTTCCCGCTCATCATCGTGGCGGCTGCTCTCATCGGCTTGGCGGTCGGGAGCCAGGGGTCGGGGGCCGGAGTTAAAAGCGATTCGGTGAAACCTGCCGGACAATCCCCTGAACTTTCTTCACCGGCTCCTGACCCGCAATCCCTATCCCCCACTATCATTGATGATGATGCTCCGCCGCCCGCGCATACGTTGCCGTCGCGCGCGCGCGTCACCCGAACTCTTGCGGTCGGTCTGGCGCTCTGGACATTGCCGTTTGCAGCCATCATCCTCTGGCGCGGATGGGACAGCCTGCACGCACAGGAATATCGTTACTTTACGCAGGCCGCGCTCGTCACTTTCGGTGGAGCTTATGCCGTGCTGGCTTACGTGACGCAAGCGGCGGCTGGTTCTTTTGGCTGGATTACGCGCGTGCAGGCTGTTGACGGTCTGGCTCTGGCGGAGACGACGCCGGGGCCGCTCATCATGGTCTTGCAGTTCGTCGGCTTCATGGCCGCATGGCGCAACCCTCAGGGAATGACCCAAACGGCGAGCGCCATCACGGGCGCGCTCATCACAACATATGCAACGTTTCTGCCCTGCTTCATCTTTATCTTTGTCGGCGCGCCATACATAGAAGTCCTCAGAGGCAACAGAAAACTGACCGCCGCACTATCGGGCATCACGGCGGCTGTGGTCGGCGTCATCCTCAATCTGGCGCTCGTCTTCGGCGCTGCCGTCATCTGGCCGAACGGGTTGGGCAACGGGACGGACTGGTTTGCGGCCACGTTGAGCGCGGCCAGCTTTATCGCGCTCTACCTGCTCAAAGCCGACGTTCTGCTAATCGTCATTCTTGGCGGGCTGATCGGCCTTGGGCGCACGTTCCTGTTCCGGTAAGGTGGAACGTCTGTGAATGACGAATCCGTTACAAATCCGAGCAAGCCACTGACGCGACGCGAAAGGGTTGCAGACTACCTGAGCCTTGAGCGCAACGTGACGCTTGCATCGGCGGCGTTTCTGTTGATGGGGCTGGGCGAGGAGTTGTGGAAGAAGTTCCTTCCAAAGTATCTGGAATCGCTCGGCGCGAGCACCGTTGTCATTGGATTCTTCGGCTCGACCAGAGATTTCTTTGATGCCATCTACCAGTATCCGGGCGGCTGGCTGGCGGATCATCTGGGGCGTCGCCGAGCGTTTCTGACTTTCGTTGGTATTGCTTCAATTGGCTATCTCATCTACCTGCTCAGCCCTTCGTGGCCGTTTGTCTTCATCGGGCTGGGCTTTTCGATGGCGTGGGCAAGTATGGCCAGCCCCGCCATCTTCGCCGTCATCGGCGATGCGCTTCCACGCGAGCGTCGCGCGATGGGCTTTACTCTTCAGTCAATGCTGAAGCGTGTGCCTGCGGCTATCGCGCCACTAATCGGCGGAGCTTTAATCGCCAGCAGCAATATCCAGACCGGCGTCCGCATCGGCCTCGCCATCACTCTCGTGCTTGCGGCCATCGCCGTTCTCGTCGTGCATCGTATCAACTTACCCATCATCACCGGCACAAGCGTCAACATGCGAGGCGTCTGGCGTTCGTTTCACCATGCGCTCAAGCGATTGCTCATCTCCGACGCCATCATCAGGATGTGCGAAGGAATGGCTGACATCCTGATTATTCTTTACGTCACGAACGTGCTTGGCGTGAGCATCGCGCATTACGGCATCCTGGTCGCCATCCAACTCGTCACCTCCATTCTCGTCTATATCCCGGCTGCCAGAATCGCCGACCGCATCGGGCGCAAACCTTTCGTCATCGCCACCTTCATCTGCTTTGCGCTCTTTCCCATCGCGGTTGCGCTCTCAAGCGGCTTCGCCTCGCTCGTCATCGCTTTCATCATTGGCGGGCTGCGCGAGATCGGCGAGCCGTCGCGCAAAGCCATGATCGTGGATTTCGCCGAGCCGCACCTGCGCGC
>JACCVS010000823.1 GCA_013698055.1 Acidobacteriota bacterium | reverse complement strand
CATCCGTCAATCTGAGCGCGCTCTGCGCCGCGCGGCGCGCATCCTCAAACTGCCTGGCGGCAATGGCCTTTTGCGCTTCGGCGCGCAGGGCTTCCGCTCGTGCAAGGATGCTGCTGCGCGATTTCGCATCTGCGGCCAGTCCGCGCAAGCGCCTCGTCGCCCGCCCGCCGTAATATTCATTGCGCCCGTCGGGAATCGTCAGGAAAGCGTTGATGGCATCATCCGTGCGCCCCAGTTGTTCGAACAGGAACGCGCGCATAAAAGCGACTTCCGTTTGATTGGTGCTGCCGGGTACGGTTGCGCTGCCGAGATTTGATTCCCCGCGAAGCGCGTCAAAATCCGCGAGCGCCTTGCTCCATTCGCCCTGTGCCAGATGAATCCGCGCTTGCGAGAACAGCGCGAGCGTAGCCGTGACCTGTCCCTTGAATTGGCTGCGCGCTTTTTCTACCCATACAAGGGCGTCGGCGTCGCGCCCCGCGTCGCGCAGGGTATCAACGATGTTGAGATACGCACGCTCAAGAGTCGTCCCCGTGCCGTAACGTTCGATGACGCTCTGATAGGCGACGATTGATTCGTCAAAACGTTTCAGGCGAGCGAGCGAGGCAGCATAGTAGCCGAGGGCGTCGCGGGCGTTCCCGCTCTGCGGGTATTCTTTCGTGATGCGCTGGAAATAGGGAAGCGCTTCCGTGAAGTATCTTTCCTGATAGAAGCCGCGCGCAATCATGTAGAGAGATTCGGGCACGCTCGCGCTTTTATCATAACGCTCGACGATTGCCGTGTAGTGGCGTCGCGCACCTGAAAAATCTCGATTGAAGTTATAGATTTGAGCGCGTCTGAGGTGTTCGCTCTCGCTGAGTTGCGGCGCGTTTTTCAACGCAGCGTCTTCGCTTCCGCTGTCGAGAATGTCTAGGCCGCGCACACCCGCCAGAGCAAAATCGTCCGGCTGCGACGGGTTCGGCAACTGCGCCACCAGGCTGGCGAAGGCCTCGCGTGCTGCTTCCTTCTGATTGCTTTTAAGGTAGGCGTCACCGATGAGAGCTTGTGCCTCGCGCGCCGGTGCTTTGCCTGCGGCAGAGCTGCGTGGGCGAAGCGTCTGAATTGCGGATGCATAATCGCGACTCTCAAAAAAGCTCTCGCCGATTCGCGCCGTGGCAGCGTCGCGTAGAAGACTCGTCGGAATGGTTGCGATGAGTTGGCGTAATTTTTCGCGCTCAAGTGGAAGGTTCCCGGTCGCGCGCGCCAGTTGGGCGAGATGCCAGAGGGCATATTGCGAGAGCGGGGAATTACGCGCCACGACGCTTTGATAGTGCGCCTGAGCCGCTGCCGCATTTCCGAGCCGTTCGGATAGACGTGCGAGCAGGTAATCGTAATTATTGAGCGCGAAGCTGGTTGGGTCAGTAGTTCGCAGAGATTGAAGCTCCGTTATGGCCGAAGCATAATCGCCGTTATCAATGCTCGCGCGAATGCGCTCGTGCCGCTCACGCGCCGGTTGAGCGTTAGTGGCGAAGGAAGCGAGAAGTAAAAAGAGAAAAACCACAACGAGGTATTGACGCTTGTTCTGTTTCAGCATGACTGGAATTATCGTTCAGTCTTGTCTGATAACTCAAGCACTCAAGAGGCGCAGGTTGAATGTCAGATTTGTGCTAGGATGCAATCAAGCGAAATGAAACCTATGACGATGAAAGATGAGGAGCGGCGTGCAGCAGTATTGGACGGAGCGCGCGTCGCCGAAGAGATCAAGCGCGAGGTCGCGTTGGATGTCGTACGGCTCAAAAACGAACACGACGTTGTTCCATGCCTTGTGGTCGTGCGCGTGGGAGAAGACCCGGCATCGGCTGTCTACGTGCGAAGCAAGGTGCAAACTTCCGAAGCCCTGGGCTTACGCTCGGAACATCATGCGCTGCCTGCGGAGACGAATACTGAAGAATTGCTTGATGTGGTTGGAAGTCTTAACGCGCGCGACGACGTGGATGGGATTCTTGTGCAGTTGCCGCTGCCGCGCGGCGTTGACGAGCGGCGCGTCATCGAGGCGATTGACCCGGCGAAGGACGTTGACGGGTTTCATCCTGTGAACGTCGGTCGGCTCTCGTTGGGGCAAGAGACGCTTGCGCCTTGCACTCCCGTCGGAATCATCGAATTGCTTGAGCGCAACGCAATTCCCATCAGCGGCGCGCACGCAGTAATCGTCGGGCGCAGCCAGATCGTCGGGCG
>JACCVS010000275.1 GCA_013698055.1 Acidobacteriota bacterium | reverse complement strand
CGACGATGTCGAATCAGGAAATAGTTGATAATTTGAACCGTGCTTTGAGCATGGAACTGGCGGCGGTGATACAGTACATGCAGCACAGTTTCCTTGTGACGGGGCCGGAGCGGGAAGTTTATCGGTCCTACTTCCGCAAGCAGGGCGAAGAATCACACGATCATGCTGAGACGCTGGGCGATAAGATCGTGGCGCTCGGCGGTGTTCCAACGGTTGAGCCTGCGATGATTCGGCAGTCAACAGATTTGACGGAGATGCTGCGACAGGATTTGGCGCTTGAGCGCGAGGCGATGGAGGCTTACATGGCCGCGTGGGAATCCTGCAAAGATAGAAACAGGCCAACCCAGTTCATGCTGGAAGAGCGCATCGCCAGCGAGCAGATTCACATTGAGGAATTAGAGAAGCTCACTTCCGAGCGCAAAGCGAACGTGACGAAAGAAAAGATCACGCTCAAACAGGTAAGCTAGGAAGAGCGGTAGGCAAAAAAAGGAAGGCAGCAAAGAATTGAATCTTTGCTGCCTTCCTTTTTCTGATTTGTATTCTACGCCAGTGTTGGCATTTGAATGACTTTGCCCGCCTCTGAGGTCTCCCCGGCTTCTGCGCGATGGCGTTTGATGCGGTGGCGTGCGACTGTCAGAGCGCGGTGAATATCGTCCAACTGCTCCCCGTCCAGCCGGATTGTCTTCTGGCTGCACCAGCCAAGTCCGTCCGTCCAAGTCGAATAACGCAGCACGACCTGCTCGCCATCATCGCCGGACTCAATTGAGACTTCGACTTTGCGGTCTTCACAGGGGGATTGCTGAGGTTGAATGGTGGCGTTATTACTGCTGAACACTATCTGCTCCTAGAGTACTCAAGATTTAATCTTCGTCTTGTCAGTGAAGCGAAATTGAAAACCAATTTCAATTAGAGATTATGCCTGCTTTGGGCTTTCCTGTCAAGAAATTTCCTTATCGTCAGCGAGAAGTTTTTCCAGTGCGGCCAGACGGGTTTCGAGCAGGCGAATTGTGCGCTGCATATCTCCGAGCCTGCGGAATGCGGCGGTCGAGCGCAGCCAGTCGCGGTTATCGAAGGCTGGGATGCCGGAAATCATCTTGCCCGGCTCGACATTATGACTGGTCGCGCTCTTGGCCGTCAGGACTGCGTCGTCACCAATGGTCAGATGGCCTGCAACTCCTGCCTGTCCCGCCAGGATGACGCGGCGTCCGATGTGAGAGCTTCCGGCAAGGCCAACCTGGGCGCAAATAAGCGCGTCTTCACCGACGGTGCAGGAGTGGCCGATCTGAACCAGGTTGTCAATCTTGGCCCCGCGCGCGATGCGCGTTTCGCCGACGGAAGCGCAATCAATCGTCGTGCCCGCGCCGATCTCCACGTCATCTTCTATGTGGACGACGCCCGCCTGCGGAATCTTGAGCCAGCGTTTCTCTTCGTCTTTCGCATAGCCAAAACCGTCCGAGCCGATGACGGCGTTGTTATGAATGACGACTCTCTCGCCCAGTTGCGCTCCTTCACGAATACTGACGCCTGAATGGATGATCGATGCCGAGCCAATTCTGACTTCATCGTAGATGGTCGCGTTCGGATAGATGCGAACGCGGTTGCCGAGACGAACGTTTCGCCCGATAACCACATGCGCGCCGAGCCACACGCCTTCTCCAATTTGCGCGGAAGGGTCAATCAGCGCAGTGGGATGAACGAACGGCTCAAAAGCAGGTTCTGGATGAAAAAGTCTAAGCGCGCGTGTGTAAGCAAGATAAGGATCGCGGGCGCGCAGCAGGGCGATGTCTCTTCCGACTTCGACATCTTCAGCAACGAAGATGGCAGACGCGCGCGTCGTCTGAACGCGCGGCGTGTAGCGTGGATTCGAGAGAAATGTTACCTGGTTGGCGGTCGCTTCATCCAATCCCGCTGCGCCGCTGATCTCCACATTCGCGTCTCCGCCTTCAATCTGCGCGCCGGTTTTTTCTGCAAGCTCTGTCAATTTCATGCGCGAGAGTGTAGCGCAAGATGCCAAAGGTACGCACGCGCGCGAGAAAAATTAACCACAGAGAAATTCAGAAAGCAGTAGGCAGAAAGCGGAAGGCAGAAAGCGGAAGGCACAAAGCACAACATTGGAGAATTACTATTTCTGCCTACTGCTTACCGCCTAATGCCTTCTGTCTTGTGGTCACATCAAGTTGATCGGGTCAATTTCGAGGTTGATGGAGCGCAGGTCGCAGCCGCGCGCTGCCGCGTCAGCAAATGCGATGTCAATCACTTCACGCAGACGCGGGCGGCTGCGTGATTTGATGAGAATCTGGATACGATGTTCGCCGCGAAGTCGTGCAAGCGGTGCGGGCGCGGGGCCTAAGATTCGGCAGGCGCGGTCAACATTAGCTTCATCTAATGCTTTCCTGATTTCAGCGGCGATGGCCTGCGTTCGCGTAAAGTCCTCGCCATGCACCAGGAGTGATGCGAGCGCGACGAAGGGCGGATAGTTGAGACTCTTGCGGTAGCGAACCTCTTCAGCGTAGAAGCCTGCGTAATCCTGCGCGCAGGCGTGTTTCAGAGCATAGTGATTCGGGTGATAAGTTTGAATCAAAACGCGCCCGGCAAGTGCGCCGCGTCCGGCTCGACCAGCGACCTGCGTAATTAACTGAAACGTCCTTTCGGCGGAACGAAAGTCAGGCAACGCCAGCCCAGCATCAACGGAAACAACGCCGACGAGCGTCACATTCGGAAAGTCGTGCCCCTTGGCGAGCATCTGCGTACCGACGAGCATATCAAGCTCACCCGAGCCGAATTCCAGGATAGCGCGCTCGAAAAGCTTGCGGCGCGAAGTGGTATCGCGGTCGAGGCGGGCGATTCGAAGCGTCGGAAAACGCTTTTGCAACATCTCTTCGAGTTGTTCCGTGCCCTCGCCGACATAGTAGATGTATTTGCCCACGCATGA
>JACCVS010000791.1 GCA_013698055.1 Acidobacteriota bacterium | reverse complement strand
CGCCGACGAGCACCACATCCGGGTCTTGACGAAGGGCTGTTCTGAGGGCTTCGGCGAAGCCGCGCGTGTCGGCGTTGACTTCACGCTGGTTGACCAGACAGCTTTTGTGATTGTGCAAAAACTCAATTGGGTCTTCGATGGTCAGGATGTGCTCATGGCGATCCACGTTGATCTTGTCAATCATTGCGGCGAGCGTTGTTGATTTGCCGGAGCCGGTCGGCCCCGTGACGAGAATCAAGCCACGCGGTTTATCGCAAAGCTGCTTGACGACGGGAGGCAATCCGAGCGCCTCAAACGGTTTGATTTCGTAAGGAATGGCACGAAAGACTGCGCCGACCGCGCCGCGCTGGTTGAAAATGTTAGCGCGAAAACGCGAGAGACCTTTGACGCCGAATGAAAAGTCCAACTCGAGATTCTCTTCAAAGCGGTGCTTCTGCGCGTCAGTCAAAACGGAGTAAGCGAGCTGCTTGGTGTCTGCGGAAGTGAGAACCTTGTAGTTGTCAAGTTGACGCAGATGTCCATCCACGCGTATCTGCGGCGGGGTGTTGGTCGTGATATGAAGGTCTGAACCGCCGAACTCGGAGAGCTTTTTTAGTAGCTCTGAGAGGGTAATCTGCGGGACAGTCTCATTTAATGACATAACATTCTCCTCGGGGCTTGAAAAAGATATCTGGAGGTTCGAGCGATGTGCGAGCGCTTCCGGCTTGTGTGTCGCAGCGCTTAACCGAGCAGAGACAAAGGGGTCAACGTTGAGTGGTCTCTGCAATTATGGAGCGGGTGTTTGCGTGGAGCGACGCTATCAACTGAGCGGATTCACCCGAGATGCGGTCAGCGAATTCCGGCAGCGAGTTGGTCGCGAGGCTATAGATGCGGCCTTCGACTTCGGTGAAATAAAAGACCCATGATTGTTGTGGAGTGTGCCCATCACTTGAAGCGGGGGTTTGCGCTAGAACAATGAAGGCGGAATGACCACCTATCTCGCGGTGAAAGTCATTGACGACCCAACCGCCAGCCGCAACCATTTTGTCTATCACTGTGCGGCGCAGTTCCTTGAAAGAGACTCCTCCGGGCATGGTGCGCGGCGCTCTGGCCGTCATTACAACCCCGAAAGATGCCTGAGCATTAACGATTGAAAGCGCAGCCGTGCCGACGGTGCGCCCGTCCTGCGCGTTGACGGCAAATTTTATCTCGCCATTTGCGCCAGCGCGCTTGCTCCAGCCATTCGGAAGAGCAGGGTTCACTGTGCTGCTCGAACTCTTATAGCTGCTCACGGTGGAGAGCTTGTTCGTCAAGGGCGCGCTTTTGTGACTGTCAGCCACCGAATTCAGCGTGCCAGTGGTTTTTCGTGCGTTGAGCAAAGTCTGCTGGCGTCTGAGCGCGGCACGCTTGCGACGCAGGCGGGCGCGGTAGCGTCGCCACCAGGCACGCGAGTGTCGCTTACCCATGTTAGAGCGGCGGCTGGCGGATGAACGCCCGCCGTGATGGGCAGACGAATCACTCGTCGGCAGCATCACGACCACTGACACGAGAACTAGGAGAGATAAAGCGGCAGCACGTAACATAAGTCTTTCACCTCGTCAGGCCACCGTCTCCCGCACGACTTCTTCGATGGTTGTAATTCCATTGCGTATCTTGTGAAGGCCGGATCCGCGGAGCGTAATCATGCCGTCGTCAATGGCTTTTTTGCGAAGCTCCAAAGCCGAAGCGCCGATCAGAATTAACTCGCGAATGTCATCCGTCACTTCCATCACTTCGTACAGACCGACGCGACCTTTGTAGCCCGTGTTATTGCAGGCCTGGCAGCCGCTGCCCTTATACATCGTCAGATTCTTGGTTTCTTCAACCGTAAAGCCGATCTCAAGCATCGCTTCGGCAGGCATCGAATGTTCTGTCTTACAGTCTTTGCAGATGCGGCGGATGAGTCGCTGCGCTTGAATGAGGTTCACCGAGGTGGCGACCAGAAAAGGCTCGATACCCATGTTCATCAAACGCGAGATAGTTGAGGGAGCATCGTTGGTGTGAAGCGTGGAGAGAACAAGGTGACCCGTCAGAGCAGCCTTGATGGCAATCTCTGCGGTCTCGAAATCGCGAACTTCGCCGACGAGGATGATATTCGGGTCCTGACGAAGGAAAGACCGAAGGGCGGCGGCGAAGTTAAGGCCAATCTGCTCCTTCATCTGAACCTGATTGACTCCCATGAGATTGAACTCGACGGGGTCTTCGGCGGTCATGATGTTGGTTTGGGACGTGTTCAGCGATTGAAGGGCTGAATAGAGCGTGTTGGTCTTTCCTGAGCCGGTCGGGCCGGTCACGAGTACCATGCCATAGGGGCGCGAGATATTGCGTTGAAACTTGACGAGCGACTCAGGCTCGAAACCGAGCTTCGTCATGTCGAGCATCAGATTTTCTTTGTCGAGCAGGCGGAGCACTACTTTTTCGCCAAAGAGCGTCGGCAGGGTCGAAACGCGAAAATCCAATTCGCGTGAGCGAGAGTCAACCTTGACCTTGATCTTAATGCGACCGTCCTGCGGCAGCCGCTTTTCCGAGATGTCTAGCTTCGACATGATCTTAAGGCGTGAGATCATCGCATCGCGCATCTTCATCGGTGGATGCATTACGTCATAGAGCAGGCCGTCAATACGGAAGCGGATGCGCAGTTCTTTTTCGTATGGCTCAATGTGAATGTCTGAAGCGCCCCGTCGAAGCGCGTCAACCATCAGGACGTTGACGAGACGCACGACAGGCGCGTCTTCGCTCATGCGCGAGAGCGTAGAGAGGTCTATTTCCTCATTGTCTTCAATAACTTCGAGACCTTCGGCAGCTTCCGTATCGAAGTCCAGGCTGCCGAGCGAGACCAGATCGGCGTTCGTGATTGCGCCATTGAGACCGTTGCCATTCCCGTTGCCGTTCTTGCCCATGCCGCTGAGTTCAACTTCAGGCTCGCTCGCTGCGGCCAGCTCAATCTCGCGTGAAGAGCTGTAATATTTCGCGATGGCTTCCTGAACGCTCGCCTCGGAGACGACAACGGGTTCGATATTGAGTCCCGTCATGAACTTGATGTCGTCCATGGCGAAGACATTGGTCGGGTCAACCATCGCCAGCGTCAGACTTGCGCCAACGCGAGAGAGGGGCAGCACAGAGT
>JACCVS010000775.1 GCA_013698055.1 Acidobacteriota bacterium | reverse complement strand
AGACGACGACGCTAAGAACCATCACGGGGCTGCTTGAGCCGCGCGAGGGGCGCATCCTTTTCGAGGGAGACGAGATTCACGGCGTGCCCACTCATAAGCTGGTGGCGCGCGGCATCTCGATGTCGCCGGAGGGTCGCGGCGTATTCGCGAACCTCTCGGTGCGTGAGAATTTGCAGATGGGCGCTTACCTGAAGAAAAACAAGGCGGAGATTGCCGAAGACGTTGAGCGCGCTTTCAAGACGTTTCCGCGTCTTAAAGAGAGAGAATCGCAGAAGGCCGGGACGCTCTCCGGCGGCGAGCAGCAGATGCTGGCGATGAGCCGCGCACTGATGTCGCGCCCGCGCCTGCTGCTTCTGGACGAGCCATCGCTTGGATTAGCCCCGCTCGTTGTCCACACCATCTTTGAAGCTATCGATGAAATCAAAGGCAGGGGAACGACCATCCTGCTCGTCGAGCAGAACGCGCACGCCGCGCTGAAACACTCCGACCGCGCTTACGTCCTCGAAACCGGGAGGATCGTCATGGAAGGCCCTTCGTCTGAACTCGCTGCCGACCCGCGTATCAAGGAAGCCTACCTCGGCGAGTAAGCGAAAAAAAATCTTCTTGCATCCGACGTTCGTCATTAATTTGAGGACGTGTCAAATAGCTATTGTCCGGCGGAACTCTTCGTGTCAGCCAGCGACGCGCGTGCCGCTTCGAGCGCCTCTGCTACGCGCTCCAGTGATGTGCCGCCAATCTGTGATTTGGTCGCCAGAGTTTGCTCAAGCGAAAGAGCAAGGTATACGTCTTCTTCGATGAGCGGCGAGAACACTTGTAGCTCATCAAGCGCGAGGTCTTGCAGTTCAACACCTCGCTCAATGGCATGTAAGACCATTCGCCCGACCAATTCGTGACCTTCACGAAACGCGATGCCTTTGCGCGCGAGGTAATCGGCAAGCTCCGTCGCGTTCATGTAACCTCGCGCTGCTGCCTCGCGCATTCTCTCCTCACGCAAGCGCACATTTCGCAGCACCGTCGCCGTTACTTCCAATGATGCGCCGACTGTCCCAGCCACATCGAAGACGGCCTCCTTGTCTTCCTGCATGTCCTTGTTATAGGCGAGAGGCAATCCTTTCAGCGTAGCCAGCAAGCCGCTCAAGTGGCCGAAGACCCGCCCGGCTTTACCGCGCACCAGTTCCATCGAGTCTGGATTCTTCTTTTGCGGCATCAGACTTGAGCCGGTCGCAACCCGGTCGCTTAGCTCAAGAAATCCGAACTCAGTCGTGGCGTAGATAATGATGTCTTCAGCAATGCGCGAAAGATGCAACATGACGAGAGAGCAGGCGGCGATAAACTCTATGCAGAAATCGCGGTCGCTCACGGCGTCGAGGCTGTTGCGCGAAACACCATCAAAGCCGAGGGCGCGCGCCACCGCTTCACGATCAATGTTGTAGCTCGTGCCTGAGAGCGCCGCCGAGCCGAGCGGCATGACGTTGACCCGCTTCCTCACTTCCATGAGCCGTTCACCATCGCGCGCCAACATCTCGAAATAGGCCAGACACCAATGTGCCCAGAGGATGGGCTGCGCGCGTTGCAGGTGCGTGTAGCCGGGAAGCACAGCCGACGGGTAAGCCTCTGCCAGATCGAGCAGGACAGTTTGCGCGTCGCGCACTCGTTCGCTGATTTGGTCAATCTCGTCTCGCAGCCAGAGGCGCAAGTCTGTTGCGACCTGATCGTTGCGGCTGCGCCCAGTGTGGAGCTTGCGCCCGGCGTCGCCGATCAGCTGCACGAGGCGAGCTTCGACAAATGAATGGACATCTTCAGCGGGTAGCTCGTCGAAATAGCAAGCATCATTTGCCGCACGCTTGAGAATCGTCTCAAGGCCATTCCTGATTTGCTCTGATTCCGTCCATGTCAGAACGCCCGCGCTCAGTAAGCCTTCACCATGCGCGAGGCTGGCGCGCACGTCCACCTCAAACAATTTCCGGTCGAAGCCGAACGAGCGGTTGAACTCCGTGAATTTCTGATCAGCTTCGCCCGTGAACCGCCCGCCCCATAAATTTTTCGACTCGCTCATGCCGCCCTCCGTCTAAAGATCAGCGCTTGGATTGTACGTCGCGCCCCGACCACGCTCGTAAAGTTATTTGACTATAATGCATCTTGGGTGCTATTTTATGCATCTATGCAATGATTATGCAAACCAGTTGCATAAGCGAAGCTATGAATAAAGAGACGCGACAGCAAAAGATATTGAGCTTGATTAGCGCCAAGCGGATCGGGACGCAGGACGAATTGACGGCGTATCTTGAGCGCGC
>JACCVS010000771.1 GCA_013698055.1 Acidobacteriota bacterium | reverse complement strand
TCGCGCCAGCCGTACCATGCCGCGCGATAGCCTTCAAAATCCGACCAGAACAAGTAGGCGAAGGGGCCGAGCGCGACGAGGAGAAAGACAACAACGCAGAGCGCGACGCGACCAATTTCGCGGCGACTCCACGTCCACCCGCAAACAAACGGCGCGACAATCAGCCAAGGAGCGTAAAAGGCCACAGGCTCGCGCACGTTGACGCCCGCGCCTAAAGTAGCTGCTCCGAGAAGCATCAACCACAAACGCCCGTCTCGCACCCCGCGCAGGTAAAGAAGGAGCGCGACGGCGAGCAGGAGCAGCGAGGGAATCTCGGTCATCACCTGCCCGCTGTAGATGACGAAGAAGGGCGAGGTAGCGACGAGCAGCGCGGCGATGGTCGCCGTGTGAAGCGAGGCGGAGACATCACGAGCCAGAGTCCAGCAAGCTATCACAGCGAGCGGACTCTGAAAGACCACCATGTATTTGAAAAGCAGGTAAGCGTTTTCAACCGAGAGGCCGAAAAGGGAATGGCCTACGCGCCAGGCCGCGTGATTGGTAAAGATGAAAGCGGAGCGTCCAAGAGCCATCGAGGATGGACGCCCGTTGATGGAGGCTAAAGTGTAATCCAGAGCGTCCCAGTCGCCGATGAAAGGGTCTATGAAGATGAGGGAGAGCGTGAGCGCAAAAAGCGCAGGAATTATCCACCATCGCCACGCGACCCAAAAACCCTGAGACGCTTCGGGCATTGCCGGTATCGTAGGCTTGCTTTCAGCATCACTTTCTTTTCTCAAACAGATACATCTCCACGCCCGGACTGATTTCATGCGCCGACAAAGCGTACCATTGGATAAGTTGCTGCGGGATCAATGGTGCCAGCTCGCTTTCATGGGAAAGCACGAGCCAGATTCTATCGTGGCCTTCAATGGCCGACTTGAGCAGATCAGCGAGATTGTCCTTTCTCAATTCCGAGCTGTAATCGGGAAAAGGTTTTTCTATCAGGTCAGCTCGTCCGGCGTAATAATCAAATGGAACCTGACTGGATTGCTGGTTAAAGAGTACGAGATCGTTGGGCTTCGCCAGAATTGTAAAGCGAGCGACAGCTTCTCGCCACATATCTTTCCTGGGCGAGCCAAAATAGTTTCTGAGTGTGACCAGCGAAAAACAGACGAGCAGTAAAACCACAACCATTCTCAGTTGATGATAGCGCAGGCTCAGCAAGCCCCGCGCAGCGAGGATGACGAAAGCGGGCAATGCCGCGATGGTGTACTTCGGCAGGAATATCGGCGACGAAAATTGCGAAACGATGTAAGGCAGCATGATGGGACACAGCAGCCACAGGAGCAGCAGATAAAGTTTCAATCTTCCCGTCAGCAAACTCTTTTTGTTTTCGTTCGATGATTCAGCCGCAGGTTCTTCCTTCCATCCCCTCCAGCCCGAAAAGATAGCCAGCGCAATCAGCGCAGAGAGAATCCACGCGAGCTGGTTGGAACCGGCGTGCATGACGAGCGTGTTGAGCAGCAGGCGCGGCGGCATCTTCGGTATCCAGAAACCCTGCTGCACGCGGGAAAATTGCTGTATCTGCACGGAGAGCCACGGAAGAAAAAGAACAGCCAGAATAACCTGCGCTGCCAGCCAACGTTTCCACATGCGCTTGAAAATATCCCTCGAAGCGAAGAGCAGCGTCAGCAGGTAAAGATTCTGCGCGGCGATGATGAAGAAGCTGTAAACGTGCGTGTAGATCATCAAGGCGCTTGCGATGATATAGGCTGCGAGCGCAAGGTGGCTCTTCTTATCTTCAAGCAGCTTGAGAAAGAAATAGATCGAGAGCAACGTGAGCAGACAAAGCAGCGAGTACATCCGCGCTTCCTGCGAAAACTCCAAATGAAAGCGAGTGACCACCAGCAAGCCCGCCGCCAGCAGCCCGGTCGCCCTGTCAAACATTTGTGTCGCGAGCTTGTAGATCAGGGGAAGCGCGAGAATTCCGAAGAGCGCGGACAGGAGACGCACGGCTGATTCGGAATCACCAAAGAGCAACATCCAGTAATGCAGCGCGAAATAGTAGAGCGGCGGGTGAACGTCCTTTGCAGTCTCCGCGATAATTCCCGCTGGCGCTTCATGGGAAAATTTAATGGAGTAGGCTTCGTCAAGCCAGAGGCTGTCATCCCCGATTTTGTAAACTCTCAAGACTGCGCCAAGAGCGATGATGATGAGAAGCGCGATTAACAGGAGGCGCGAGATTTCAGCTTCGTTGGCGTGTTGCGCGTTGGCAGTCATCGCGTGTGACGTTATCACACCGAATAGCAGAACAAAAAAGGGATGGCCATAAACGATCCACGATAGCGGTTTGCGATTAGATGTAGCCGCCGTGTCGAGGCGCTCTTAGTTTGTTTGTGAGTGCTTTTGTTCGTCAGGCGTGAGGGCTTCAATCAACTCGGATTCGAGCGAGCCTTCCGGGCGTTTGACCATCGTCACGCGATTGCCGCGCTCGTTGTACGTGACCTCGTCCATGATGTTGTAGATGAGCAGCACGCCGCGCCCCGATGCTTTGAAGAGATTGCCCGGATCGCACGGGTCTGGAATCTCCTGAATGTTGAAGCCATTGCCTTCGTCTTCCACCGTGAAGCGGGCTTCTTTCGCGGAGAGTTCGGCGGTGATACGGACAAGTTTTCGTGGATCGCTGCGGTTGCCGTGCTTGACGGCGTTGACGAAGGCTTCGTCGAGGGCGACGAAGAGGTTGGAGCGTTCTGGTTTGATTAGCCCCAGCTTGGCGACGCGCTCGGTCAGATATTGCAGGACGCCGTTCATCAAGGTGACATCTGACGGCAACTCGAAATCTATTTTCTCGCGCACGTGTGGCAGGATTTTCAGGTCGTCCACAAAGCGCAGCTTGTAAGAGAGAGTTTTCTCGACGATGTCACGAAGCTCATCTTTGTTATAAGGTAGTCGCAAAAAATTGGCCGCGCCCATCTTGAAGGCTTTGACGATGCCGGGCTGCTGCGCTTCGTCGGAAGAGACGACGACGGGAACCATCAGGCGTTTGCGCTTGATCTCGCTCAAGAACTGTGTCCCGGAATGTTCGTCTTCTGTCAGGTCGGAGATGATGAGGTCGAATTCGTCGAGGTCTTCACGCTCCAGAGCGGTCGTGCGGTCGCCCGTCGCCACGACTTCGTGGCCGAGTTCCTGCAAGACTTGCTCCAGCATGGCGCGCAGTTCATCGTTGTTGTCAACGATGAGGATTCGTCGTTTCTCCATGAGCCTCTTTTTCCGCCGGGCCTTTGGTTTACGAGGGAGGGAAGATAAGCGCCGCTGAAAGTTTCGGATAGGTGCTCATCCGCCTGCGCTATACGACAAAGCGCCGCGCGGCGTTTCAAATAATATTCTGAAGAAGGCAAAAGGTAAATCAGAAAGGCAAAAGAAAGGCGAAGAAACATTTTTAATTACTTGTGCCGACAGGCTCACTTTTACCGTTTCACTTTTACCTTTTGCCTTTTTAATTTACTCTTGCCTTGCAAATGCAGGCTTCAGCGGAACAGGAAAAAAAGCGGGAGAGCGCGCAACGCGGGGGCGAGCGCGTGACGGAGAGCGTGGGGCGAGCTTATAAATTCGCCGACCTTTCGTCTTATCCCTTCAAAAAGCGTTTCCTGATTCGCGCTGCCGATCTGGCTTTTTACGTGCTGATTCGTCTCATCGGGCGCACTACGCGCTTTGAAGTCGAAGGCTGGGAGCATTGGGAAACGGCCTCGCGTGATAATCGCATTCCGATTTACACCTTCTGGCACAACCGTGTCTTTCTCGCCACCTACTTCTGGCGCAGGCGGCGCATCGTGGTCATGACTTCTCAGAGTTTTGACGGCGAGTACATCGCCCGCTTCATTCAACGCTTCGGCTATGGCGCGGCTCGCGGCTCTTCGACGCGCGGCGGCGTCGGCGCGGTCGTCGAGATGGTCAGGCTGATGCGCGCAAATTGTCCGACGGCGTTCACGATTGATGGACCAAAGGGGCCACGCTACGTCGCCAAGATGGGTGCCGTGCTGCTGGCGAAAAAGACTGGGAATCCAATCTTGCCTTTCACCATCACGCCCGCGAGATTTTGGGAAGTTAAAAGCTGGGATGCCTTTCAGGTTCCAAAACCTTTCACACGCGCGCTCACCTCAATCGCTCCGCCCATCTTCGTCCCGGCTGATGCCGATGAAGAAACGCTCAACGCCAGGCACGCCGAGCTTCAGCAAGCTCTGGATGAGTTGACGCGGCGCGGCGATGAGTGGCGCGGAAAAGCAGGGATGAAGGATAAGGGATGAGGGATGAAAGAAGAGAAAGCGGAAGACGGAAAACGTCTTGTTTGTTCTGCCTACTGCCTACTGCTTTCTGCCTTCTCTCTTTTCTTCATCTCTCATCTCTCCACCCTCATCCTTGCTTTTCATGTGGGGTGTAGTAGGATTAACGAAAAGCCATAACAAGTAACAGGTGAGAGGAGAAAACGCTTTTGTCCTATCACCTATCACCTATCACTTTTTGCGGAGGCTAAATGATTAATCAGGAGCGCATCAAGAACCTTCTTCTCGAATTTGTCCAGATTGACAGCCACTCACGAAAAGAACGTGATATTGCCGAGCGCATCAAAAAGCATTGTGAAGAGATGGGCGCGACGGTTGAGATTGATGATGCCGGTGAAAAGGTCGGAGGAAATTCCGGCAACGTCATCGCGCGTTTTCAGGGAACTATCCCCGGTGCTGAGCCGATTATGATGTCCGCTCACATGGACACGGTCGTTCCCGGCGAAGGGGTCAAGCCGATCATCCAGGGCGACATCATTCGCACCGACGGCACGACCGTTCTCGGCGGCGACGATAAATCAGGCTGCGCCGTCATCATCGAAACCATCCGCTGCTTGCAGGAACAGAACATCCCGCACACAGACATCGAAGCCGTCTTCTCGATCTGCGAAGAGGTCGGCTTACTCGGCGCAAAGAATGTGGATGTCTCAAAAATCCGCTCGAAGTACGGCATCGTGTTCGATTCCGACGACCCCGGCTTTCTCTTCACCAAGGGGCCGTCGGCCAATCATCTCGAATTCAAAGTCTACGGGCTGGAATCACACGCTGGCGTCGCGCCCGAATACGGCATCTCCGCCATCAAGATTGCGGCTGAAGCAATCAATAACATGAAACTGTTTCGCATAGACAAAGAGACCACCGCCAACATCGGAGTCATCGAAGGCGGCAAGGCGACGAACATCATCACCAACTTCGTCCATCTCAAAGGCGAGGCGCGCTCCCTTGACGAAGAGAAGCTCAAGGCGCAATGCGATCACATGGTCAAATGCTTCGAGGACGCGGCGGCGAAGTATGAAGTGACGGTCGAAGGCCGGACGACGAAGGGGCGCGTCGAGTCAATCGTCGAGCCGGAATACTATGCGATGGACGTGCCGGACGATTCACGCGTCGTGCAACTCGTCCTGGGGGCAGCCGAGCGGATGGGCTTGAAAGTGGAGACGATGGCTTCGGGCGGCGGGTGCGATGCGAATATCTTCAACCGTCGTGGAATAGAATGCGCCAACCTCGGTACGGGGATGCGCGCCATCCACACCGTCAACGAATGGCTCGACGTGAAAGATATGTATGCCTCCACCGAGATGACGCTGGAAATCATGAAGCTCAACGGCGAGATGGCGATGAAGAGTCAGGCATGAACTTAGACTAAGGGCGTGGCCAGACGGAGCCGTCCGCATATTCAATGCGGACGATGACCGCCCGCCCTTTGATGCTGAGGTGCTCATCTTTACCCAGCGCATAGACGCTAATCGTCATGGTCGGCGGACGATTGTAGAGCACGCTCAACTCTTTAGTTTTGCCGGGAGAAATCTTCTCGTCACTGGTGAACTGACGACGCTCGATCTCATGCTCAGTGTCCGGCTCAAGAAATATGTAGTCCCAATCAAGCGTTTTGATTGTCTTTGAGCCGGTATTCTTGACGGAAACCTTATACATGAAAACATAGCGCGGCGGGGCTTTGTCGCGGATGCGCGCGATGTTCGCGTCGTCGGCTTTCGCCTCTCTCGTAATCTTATCAACTTCCATTGA
>JACCVS010000255.1 GCA_013698055.1 Acidobacteriota bacterium | reverse complement strand
ACAATAGCGCTGAAGTCGTCACGCTCGACGATTACCGTAACCGTTATGCGCTCTACAAGTCTGACCCTGACTTGAGACAAGCGCACGCCGCATTCCCCTGGGTCGTCACTTCGGATGACCACGAAGTAGACAACAACTACGCCGGAGCGATTGATCAAGATGGATCACCTCCCGAAAAGTTTCTCCTGAGACGGGCCGCCGCTTACCAAGCGTATTATGAACACATGCCGCTTCGCGTCTCATCAATGTCCAGAGGGCCGAATATGCGTTTATACCGGCGCCTAACTTACGGATCATTGGCCGAGTTCTCAGTTTTAGACACGCGCCAGTACCGGACGGACCAGCCCTGTGGAGATGGGCACAAGGAGCGTTGTCCAGAGGCATTCGATCCGCGAGCAACCCTTCTCGGTTCGGAGCAGGAGCGATGGCTATTGAGGGGATTAGATAAATCGCGAGCACGCTGGAACGTCCTTGCGCAGCAGGTGATGATGTCACAAACAATTGAAGTCGCAGGCGACGCAAAGAAATATGGGATGGACAACTGGAATGGGTATGTGGCGGCGCGTGCCCGCCTCCTCGGTTTTATGCAGAAGAGGCAGCCGTCCAATCCAGTTGTGCTCACAGGAGATATTCACTCGAATTGGGTATGTGATCTGAAAGCCAACTTTGACGCTCCAGAGTCCGAAACGGTGGCGACGGAGTTCGTCGGCACTTCGATCAGTTCAGGAGGAGATGGGAACAACAACCCAGCGGAGGCGAGCAGAAGGTTGGCGGCCAACCCACACGTCAGGTTCTTCAACGGCCAGCGCGGGTATGTACGCTGTACGCTCCTGCCCGAGAGTTGGCTGAGCGACTATCGTGTGGTGGAAGCCGTCTCACACCCCAACGCCCCGATTATCACGCGCGCTTCATTCGTTGTGGAGAACAGTAAGCCGGGCGCGCATATCGCATGACATAATAATTATCGCTTCCATAGACGGATAATGACGCTGCCAACGGCTGTACTGCAAAAAAATTCAAGTCATACCGAGTGTTGAGTTAATGCAGTTTCGGCTCTTGAATATTTTTCGCAACACTGCCTTTATTTTGGTATTGTCGGCGGGCGACTGGATTCGAGCGTTAAGCGTGCAGGAGGGAATTTTTGCTTGAAGAGCGCCATCATGTTCTAGCGGGGGCTATTGAAGGGGGTGGCACCAAATTCGTCTGCGCCGTCGGCAGCGGCCCGCACGACTTATCCCGGACGGAGTTTCCGACCGGCGACAATCCGATTCGAGTATTAGCCCAAGTTACCAATTGGCTCAGTGAGCAGCAACGCGAACGCGGCGATTTACAAGCCATCGGGATCGGATCGTTCGGACCTCTTGACCTGCACTCCAACTCCCCGGCCTACGGTTATATAACCTCGACTCCGAAGCCCGGCTGGCGCAATACAGATGTGATGGGCGCGGTTCGTCGCGCTTTCCCGAATATACCAATCGGTTTCGACACGGACGTGAACGCCGCCGCCCTCGGAGAGTATTTCTGGGGCAACGCCACTGGCTTGAGCGACTTTGTTTACGTCACGATAGGTACGGGCATCGGGGCGGGCGGGGTGGCCGGGCGGCAGCTCATACATGGCCTCGTCCATCCAGAGATGGGACATATGTTGATCCCGCGTGTATCTGGGGATACATTCGCCGGGGCGTGCCAGTATCACGGTGCGTGCTGGGAAGGGCTGTGTTCAGGCCCGGCGTTACTCAGGCGTTCGGGGATGCCCGCAGAGACGATTCCACCGGGACACGAGGCTTGGGTGCTGGAGACACAATATATCGCCTATGCGGTCGCTAACATCACCTGCATGCTGTCTCCTCAGAGGGTGATCATCGGTGGTGGCGTCAGGAAAGCTGGCAGGCTCGGTCAGGATCAGTTCTTCCGACTGATAGGGGAGAAGACGCAAGCGGCGTTAAACGGCTACATCGCGTCTCCGGCGCTCCGCGAAGAGATTGAGAACTACATCGTCCCGCCGCATCTAGGGGACAACGCGGGCATTTGCGGCGCGCTCGCACTGGCTCAAATCGCGCTGAATGATTTATAGGGTGAGGCGGTCAATGCGGTCATGCCGCGCTCTTGGAGACTCACTCCAACGTACTGTTGTGCTTTGAATCAAGCCGCGCATAGTCTCCGCCTCCTCACTTCTTGCAACGCGGTTACGCATCGAACAAACTACATCAGACGACTCTTACTTTTTTTAACACCATGCTCATTTCAGCCGCTCTCATCTGAGCCGACCGCCGCTTGCATCACGGATTCGGGCGTCCACTCGTTAATGGGACGAACGGGTGA
>JACCVS010000738.1 GCA_013698055.1 Acidobacteriota bacterium | reverse complement strand
TATGCAGGTTCAGGTGAATCACGTCCACGCCCATGTCGCCGGGACGCGCCACGCCGACGAGCGCGTTCATGTTCGCGCCGTCCATGTAAACAAGGCCGCCCGCTTCATGCACGATCTGGCAGATTTCCTTGATGTTCTTTTCAAACAAACCGAGCGTGTTCGGGTTGGTCAGCATTAGCCCCGCGACATCGCCGTGCGCGCACAGCTCGCGCAGGTGCTCAAGGTCTGTGAAGCCTTCGGCAGTTGAGCGAATCGTTTTGACGTTGAAGCCGGAGAGATTCGCGGAGGCCGGATTCGTCCCGTGCGCCGAATCGGGAATCAGCATCGTCCGGCGTTTGGCGGAAGCGCCCGCGCCGTCTCGCGCGTCAATGAAGGCGCGGATAATCATCACGCCCGTCATCTCGCCATGCGCGCCCGCCGCCGGTTGAAGAGAAATGCCCGCGAGTCCCGTAATCTCTGCGAGCGATTCCTGCAATTCGTAGATCACCTGCAATGCGCCTTGCGAGTCTTCTTCCGGCGCGAGCGGGTGCAGATTGGCGAACCCTGGGATGCGAGCGACCTTCTCGTTCAGGCGCGAGTTGTATTTCATCGTGCAGGAGCCGAGCGGGTACATGCCGAGATCAATCGAATAGTTCCACGTCGAGATGCGGGTGAAGTGGCGAACGACATCCACCTCGCTCACTTCCGGCACCCCTTCGAGATCATCATCACGACGAAGCGCCGCCGGGACAATTTCGTCCACAGGCGTTTCATCAACGTCGAGCGGCGGCAGGCGATAGCCCTTGCGCCCGGTCTGCGAGCGCTCGAAGATCAAGGATTCGTTGTGGCTAATGTGCGACGTGACTTTGGTGATGTTGGTTGATTGACTCATTGATTCGATAATCAGGCGGTTAAATCTTTCAATGCTTGGACGAGCGCGTCAATTTCCTGGCGCGGGTTTGTCTCCGTCACACAGACGAGGAAATCGTTGGAACGATTCTTGTCATAACGCGAGAGCGCGAGGCCACCCGTAATGCTCTTTTCACTCGCTAAACGTGATAGCAGTTCTTTCGCTTCAACTGGCGCGCGGACGACGAACTCGTTGAAGCGCGGCGCAGAGAAGGGAAGCGAGAAGCCTTCCAATGCGGCGATGCTGCGCGCGGCGAAAGCGGCTTTTTGCGCGCACTGCATGGCTACTTCCTGAAGCCCACTGCGACCCATTGTCTCCATGTAGATGGTCGCGGCGAGCGCGATCAAGCCTTCGTTTGTGCAGATATTGGAGGTGGCCTTCTCGCGGCGGATGTGCTGCTCGCGCGTGGCGAGCGTCAGGACGAAGCCCCGCCTTCCTTGCTTATCAACTGCCTCGCCGACGAGGCGACCAGGAATCTGCCGCGCATACTTGTCGCGCGTGGCGAACAACCCGACGAATGGGCCGCCGAAAGAGAGAGGCACGCCGAAAGATTGTCCTTCGGCGACGACGATATCTGCGCCGCACGCTCCGGGCGAGCGCAAGAATCCGAACGAGATGCTTTCCGTCACAGCGACTATCAGCAGAGCGCCGACGGCGTGGGCGCGGTCAGCCAATGCCCGGACATCTTCGACGCAGCCGAAGAAGTTCGGAGATTGAACGACGAGCGCAGCCGTTTGATCGTCCAGAGAGTTTAAGCCTTCAACTGAAACCAACCCGGTCTGCTCGTCAGTTTCAACGCGGTGAAAGTCCACGCCATAGTGCTGGACGTAAGTGTCCACGACTTCGAGATATTCGGGATGAACGGCTGCCGAGGTAATCACCTTTTTGCGGCGCGTGACACGCTCGGCCATCAGCACCGCTTCGGCGAGCGCAGTCGAGCCGTCGTACATGGAGGCATTGGCAACGTCCATGCCCGTCAACTGGCAGACGAGAGTTTGAAACTCGAAGATGGCTTGCAGTGTGCCCTGCGAAATCTCAGGCTGATAGGGCGTGTAGGCTGTGAAAAATTCCGAGCGCGAGATGAGATGGTCAACGATGGTCGGCGAGTAGTGCGAGTAAGCACCCGCACCGAGAAAGCTTGGACGCCGAGCCGCAGTGTTGTGTGCGGCCATCGCTTCCGAGCTTGCCAGAAGCTCCATCTCGGAAATTGCGGCGGGCGTCTTCAGTGGCCGGTGGAGTTGTAGGTCAGCCGGGATTGAATCGAAAAGTTCTTCCGCCGAATTGAGGCCGACC
>JACCVS010000734.1 GCA_013698055.1 Acidobacteriota bacterium | reverse complement strand
GGCGATTATCGGCTCGCTCGATATTGTGTTGGGAGAAATTGACAGGTAGTTTCGGCTTACTGGATCGGGCGCGAGGAAAACGAACGCGCCATCTCTCTCTCGTCAACGGAAGGTGCGTTATGAAAAGACGGTTCATTCTCATGGCTACCTTAGTGGTCTTCGGCATCGCCTGTTTCGGGAGCAGCGCCGCCGCGCAGAATCGCTCCGGCAGCTATACCAACAGGGAGGGCGAGTTGGTGGTACGGGACAAGGGGAAATCGCAGCCGTTGACCTTCAGCTTCACCGTCGGCAACAGCCGTGGTACTTGCACGGGTGAGGTCGAGGGTAAGGCAAACTGGATCAGGCCGGGCGTGGCCGAGTTCAGAGACGAGAGCTGTAAGTTGATGTTCGTCTTCACGGCCAACCGCGTCAGGGTTACTGAAGGCCCGGACTGCGGTTATCACGGCGTGGCGTGTGGCTTCCAGGGAGTGTACAGGCGCGCGCGGCGTAGATGAAACACCGCTGATGCAGATCATTCGGCTCAAAGTCAGACCGATGACGCGCGAGGCGTTCGCGCCGTTCGGGGTGTTGATTGATAGTCGCGGGTCGGTGGAGATTGATCTGGAACAAGGCGTGCCTTGTTTGACGGGAGCGACATCGGAGCGGCGCCCCTTTCGCTTTGATTTCATGGCGCGACACAGGCGGACGATGCAGGTTTTTTCGCCGCTCGCTTCTTCTCAATGGGTAATTGCGGTCGCGCCGCCGAATGAACGGAGCGCACCCGACGTTGAAAGAATGACTGCTTTTTTAGTTGACGGGCGATTGCCTTATGCCTATCACAAAGGGACGTGGCACACGCCGCCTTTCCCTGTCAGCGAATGGGCTTCGTACTTGGTGGTTGATCGCGCGGGGACGCTGGATGACGATTGGGAGTTGGTTGATTTGAAAGTAACACGCAATTGCGCCGTCGTGATTGAGTTCGAGCCGGAAGGCTTCTCTCTGACGGATGGTGGTTCATGAAGCACTTAAATTTCTAAACTGATACAGAATAAAGGATGGCACATGAGACTTGTAAAAGTTCTGCTCTTAACGCTTATCGTCGGATGCTTTCTCTCAGGATGCGGGAAATCAGGCTCTGGGAATGACTCCGGGACTGGTGCTGGAGCACGGAGCATACTTGCAACCATTGAGACGTACAAAGCTCCCGCGCCTGAGGGCGAAATGCCCGGCGTCGGAGAGACTTACGATGCCCGTAAATCAGGTAACCTGCCCCTTCCGCCGACGCTGACCGACACATTTATCGCTGACATCTGGCAGAGGATGAGCATGGATTTGAAGCTTCAAGGGATAACCAAGAACCACGTCTCCGAAGACAACGTCAAGCAAGCGCTGAACGTGTACGTGGAGCGAGGGTGGAAAGATATCGCTGGCTATCGTCCCTGGACGCACTCTAGTTTCATTAAAAGCCTCTCGCCGCAAGATCGCGAGACTCTCGCGAAAGAAGTTGTTAAATATATAGAAACCAACGGAGTGAAGGATGTAGAGTAGCCTGGCTGAGATGGCACCACTCGCTGGTCTGATATACGCCGGATAAATAAGGCTGACAGTCAATCTCTGATGAGTATGCTCGCATATTTCGCACCGCCAAATCTTATAGACAACCTGCTCTTGAAGTTCTTCGAGCCGGAGACGGTTAACTATGTCGTCTGGCCGTTCATTCAAATCGGCGCGGTCGTGACGGCGATTGCCGTCTATGCGCTCTATGCGACCTATGCTGAGCGAAAGATTTCTGCTTTCATGCAGGCGCGCCTCGGGCCGATGCGGGTGGGCAAGTGGGGACTCTTGCAGCCGTTCGCCGACGCCATCAAGCTGCTGACGAAAGAAGACCTCGCGCCCGACAAGGCTGACCTTTACACCTTCAAGTTCGCGCCCTTCATCTCGGTCGCCGCCGCTTTCATCGTCTTCGCCGTCATTCCGTTTGCGCCCGATTGGGGCGTCATCACGGATATCAACATCGGGCTGCTGTTCATCCTGTCCATCTCAAGCGTGGGCGTGCTGGCGTTGATTCTCGCGGGCTGGGCATCAAACTCGAAATACGCTTTGATGGGTGGGCTTCGTTCCAGCGCGCAGATGATCTCGTATGAAGTGGCGATGGGACTCTCAATCGTCGGCGCGTTGATGTTCGCGCGCACGCTCTCAATGTCGGGTTTCGTCGCCGGGCAACAATCGGATGCCGTCTGGTACATACTCTATCAGCCGCTGGGCTTCCTGATATTTCTCGTCAGCGGGATCGCGGAAAATAACCGCGCTCCATTTGATTTGCCCGAAGCGGAATCGGAACTCGTCGCGGGCTTTCACACGGAATACTCCGGGATGCGCTGGTCGCTCTTCTTCATGGCCGAGTACGCGGCGATGGTGGTTGTCTCGGCGGTCGCCACGACACTGTACTTGGGCGGATGGTACTTGCCATTCGTTTATCGTCTGACTGAGGCCAAGGGATATCACACGCTTTATGTTATCGTCAGTCTTCTGGTTTTCATCGTCAAGCTAACGGTCTTGCTCTATCTCTATTTCTGGTTGCGCTGGACGCTTCCGCGCTTTCGTTACGATCAACTGATGGACATCGGGTGGAAGTGGCTGATCCCGACGGCGCTCATCAACATCGTGATGACGGCCATCGCAGTCTTTACCGTGCAGGCGCTCGATGGCTGGAAGGGAATGGACACTATTGAGTCAACCGCGCAAGGATTGAATCTCTCGGCCACTGGCAAAGCCGTCATGATTGGCTTCGGCATCGCCGGAATATTTATCTCGGCGGGTTTGCTCTCCATGATTAACTCGCGCTCGCGTGATTTCAACTTGAAGAAGCAGCGCCGCAACATCCGGCTCATCAATTCGCCGCAAGGCAAACCGGCGGTCGCTCCGCCCGTCACCGCACCGGTGGCCACGAACGAAGGAGGTTAGAAGGAATAAGGGATTAGAGATAAGGGATGAAGAAAAGCAGAATACAGGAGTCAGGAGCCAGGAGTCAGAATGATGAGGCGGCGACCCGCTTTTGTATTTATTCTGGATTCTGGATTCTGGATTCTGGCTCCTGCTTTTCATCCCTCATCCCTCATCCCTCATCCCTTAGAATGCTATGCCAGAAGTAAATGTTCCACAGCCGACGTTCATGGAGAAGCTGAAACGCTTCTTCATGGTTGATTTAATGAAGGGGATGGGCCTAACGCTCAAGTACAACGTCGGTGCGATTACGCAGAAAGATTCCGTGTCGGGCAAAGGCATCTATACGGAGCAATATCCGAAGGTGCGTCCAGATGTTGCGCCGCGCTTTCATGGCGCGCCGCGTCTCAACATGGACCCTGAGACACACGACACGCTCTGCATCGCCTGCAATCTCTGCGCGCTTGCCTGTCCCGAAGATTGCATTGACGTGATTGCGATGGACATCGAAATTACAGTTGCGGGAAAACAGCGCAAGAAGAAGGTGCTGGACGAATTCATCTTCGACACCTCGCGCTGCATGTTCTGCGCTCTCTGCCAGGAAGCCTGCCCGACGGCCTGCCTGGAACTGACGCAGGAATTTGAACTCGCCACCTACTCACGCGCCGGATTCGTCTGGAACCGCGAGATGTTAGAGCAGGGACGCGAAACGGTTAAGTACCTGAAATAGCAGTTTTGAGTTTTCAGTTAAGGCACGCGTTTACTGATTACCATTCGCTGAAAACTGAAAACTGAAAACTGAAAACTCAAAACTATGGTTCTCTCCGGCTGGGAAGCAGTCTTCTTCTGGGTGTTTTCGATTGCAGCGCTGATTGCTGGTCTGCTGATGATCATGGCGCGCAATGCGGTGCATAGTGCGCTCTTTCTGATCTCGTGTCTGGTGTCGATTGCGGCGCTCTTTATCCTGCTCGGCGCGGAGTTCATCGCGGGCGTGCAGATTCTGGTTTACGTCGGCGGCGTGATGGTGCTTTTCCTGTTCGTCATCATGCTCGTCAACGTCGGTGCGGAAGAACGCGGGAGCGAGCGCATCTTCAATCGCCCGGCGCAGGTCGTCACCACAACTGTCTTCGCGCTGCTGCTTGCCGTCGGACTGGTTTACGCCCTCAATCAGGGTTACAAAGGGCTTCAGGAAAGTAATAAAAACGCGACCGGCCTCGCTGAAATAAGGCGCTCCGTCGAACAGCAGGAGTTGCCGGACGCGGCGACCGGCACGTTCAAGATCACGAAGGACACAGAGCGAGTCGGCGGCAGCCTCTATCGCTACGCTTCGCTGCCGTTCGAGATTGCGAGCGTCTTACTCTTAGTTGCTATCGTCGGCTCTGTGATGCTCGCGCGCACGGTCAAGCAGGAAGCCGCCGTGGACGACGTTGATCCAATGGAAAATCAGAATCAAGGATGATTAGTCCGCGCACCACTTTCGTTTTTATTCTGACTTCTGGATTCTGACTTCTGGATTCGAGAATTTATTATGACCAGCATCTTAACTCCTGCCTTCATCTTCTTTTTGCAGGAAGCTTCGGAAAGTCGCGTCGGGCAAGTCATGCACGGCATCAAGAATCCTGACCTCTCGAAGTTTCTGGTCATCGGCGCGCTCTTGTTCATCATCGGTGTGGCGGGCGTGCTCACGCGGCGCAACATCATCGTCATCTTCATGTCAATTGAGCTGATCCTGAACGCAGCCAATCTGAACTTCATAGCCTTTTCGCGCTACCTGCAAGAGATCGGCAGCATCAATGCCGTCGCCGGACAGGTTTTCACCGTCTTTATCATCGTCGTCGCGGCAGCTGAAGCCGCCATCGGTTTAGGAATTGTCATCGCGCTCTACCGCAATAAAGAAACGATCTGGGTTGACGAGATTGATTTGCTGAAATGGTAAAGCCAGTTTTTAGTTTTCAGTTTTAAGCAAAGACAAGTTGCTTTTACTGATAACTGGAAACTAAAAACTGAAAACTGATATGTATAGATACATCTGGCTCGTTCCGCTTCTACCGCTCGCAGGCGCAGCTATCAACGGCCTGCTGGGGCGTAAATTTCGTTTCTCTGAGAGGCTCATCGGTGGGGTCGCCGTCGGCTCCATCGCGCTCGCGTTTCTGTTGAGCATAATGGCCGTCTGGTCTTATGGCTTTAGCAACGACGCGCGCTGGCCGCAGCCTTATCTGACGAGCGAGGACGGGGGATTCGGGTTCACGTGGATTCCGGGCGGCGCGGTCGAACTCACGCAGGGGACAAGAGAGCGCGTGAGCGCCGGGACGATGAAGCAAC
>JACCVS010000730.1 GCA_013698055.1 Acidobacteriota bacterium | reverse complement strand
ACTGTGAACGTCTCTTTTATCTCGAAGAGGTGGAGAATATGCGTGTCGCGGATGGGGCAGTGTACGCCGGGCGGCGACTGCACGTGGAGTTGGCGCGTGAAGAGGATGAAGAGGAGTGGCTGACTCTGAATTTGGAGAGTGAGCGGTGGGGGCTGACGGGAAAGATTGATTGTGTGCGGCGAAGGGACGGCGCGATCATTCCGTATGAGCATAAGCGGGGCCGCTCGGCGCGGTCGCGTGAGGGGGTGGCGGAGACTTGGGCGAGCGACAGGTTACAGGTGATCGCGTATGCGGTGCTGGTGGAGGAACAGACGGGGCGCGAGGTGGCGGAGGGGCGCGTGCGCTATCACGCGGATAATGTGATGGTGCGTGTGCCAATTGATGAGAAGGCGCGGGCTGATCTGGAGCGTGCGGTGGCGCGTGCGCGGGAGTTGCAAAGCACTGTCGAGCGCCCGCCAGTGACGGAGAACGAGCGTCTGTGTGTGCGTTGTTCACTCGCGCCGATTTGCCTGCCGGAAGAGGCGCGACTGGCCGCGACCATTTCGGAGACGACGCCTGTGCAGCCTGTGCGAGAGACGATCAGGCTGTTTCCGGCTGACGATGATCGCAGGACGCTGCACGTGTTGACGCAGGGAGCACGCGTCGGGCGCAAAGGTGATCGGCTGGAGATTACCGCGCGCGATGAAGAGACGCAGCTCCATCCAGTGCATGAGATCGGGCAAGTTGTGCTGCACGGCTTCTCGCAGATAACGACGCAGGGGCTAAGGCTCTGTGCCGAACAAGAGATCGGGGTGCATTGGGTAACAACGGGCGGGCGTTACATGGGAGCTTGGTCGTCCGGGATGGGTTCTGTGCAAAGGCGTATTAGGCAATATCAAGCGTTGACGGATGGAGAATCTTGCTTGAGTTTAGCGCGCAGATTGGCAGAGGCCAGGGTGCGCGGGCAGTTGAGCTTTCTACTGCGCGCGAGCCGTGAAGCGGGACGTGACGTTAAGGAAGTGCGTGAGGCTGTCAGTGGAATGCGTAAGCTTCTTTCGCCGATGTCGCGTGTGACGAATATAGATTCTTTGCGCGGATATGAAGGCAGCGCAGGAGCGCACTACTTCAGCGCCCTGCCACATCTGGTTGTGCCGGAAGTTTCCATAGCGATGCGACCCGATGGCCGCAGCCGCCGTCCCCCGCGTGATCGCTGTAACGCGCTGCTGTCATTCGGCTACGCGCTGTTATTGAAGGACGTGACGAATGCGATTATGACGGTGGGACTCGATCCCTGCCTGGGCTTCTATCATCAGCCGCGCTCGCAGGCTCATCCCCTGGCTCTCGATCTGATGGAGTTGTTTCGCGTGCCATTGATTGATCTGTCCGTGATCGCTTCGATTAATCGCCGGCAGTGGGATGAAGACGCGGATTTTCAGATTGCCGGGCAACAAGTCTGGTTGTCGGATACAGGCCGTAAGAAGTTCATAGGTATCTATGAGCGACGCAAGGCGGACAAATGGAAACACCCGGTCATCGGTCACTCTCTTTCTTACTCACGTCTGATGGAGCTTGAAGTCAGGCTGCTGGAGAAAGAGTGGATGGGCGAAGGCGGATTGTTCGCGCGTATGCGACTGCGTTGAGCTGGAGGAGAAGGGGAAGTGGAAACGAAACAATGGTACGTTGTGTGCTACGACATCACCGAGCCGAAGCGTTGGCGACGTGCATATAAAATGCTGCACGGCTACGGGCGCCGGCTGCAATATTCGATCTTCAGGTGTCGGCTAACATCAAGGCAGATGGAGCGCCTGCGCTGGGAACTGGAAAAGATATTAACGGAAGAAGATAGGCTGCTCATTCTCAGCCTCTGCGAGCCATGTGAACGGCGCGTAGCGGCTCATAACCGGCCAGAATCGTGGCTCGATGAAGCAAAGAGCTTTCAAATAGCCTAAATGAACGTACTAAATACCCTGCTACGGCAGGGCTTTTCTAGCGTCTGCCATCTCCCGCAAGCATCTACGCTTGTAATACCTTTAAGAGTAAGGTTGATGGGAAAAACAGAAGTGCCGCAAACATTTAGCATTATAGTTGCGCTTCTGATGTCCTTGCGGGTGACTTATTCACTTAGTTTGAAATAGGTTGTGGCCCAGCTAATCGTTAATTTTAGCCTACTTGTTCATGAAAACTTCACGAAAACTCCCGATCCCCGAAAGGCAGTTCGCAAATAGCACTATTTACATGCTTTGGGAGCTACGCAGTGAAGATTCCAATGATGCCGAAAGGCGTTGAGCACTTACTTCTTCCCTCCCTTTGGTCTGCGACCACCTAGTGAAGATTCCAATGATGCCGAAAGGCGTTGAGCACAGGAGAGATTAAGCATCCTCAGAGGTGTACAGGTG
>JACCVS010000242.1 GCA_013698055.1 Acidobacteriota bacterium | reverse complement strand
TTCTCAATGCCATCAGCCGCGCGCTTGTTCGTGAACTGCAAGATCGCCAAAGCCTGGTTGACGTTCTTGCCGCGAATCATATCAATGACGAGACGCGCCTTTTGCGCCGACCCGCGAAGATACCTTGCACTCGCTCTTGCTTCCATAATCGCTCCGCTAATGTTCGAGGTTCAAAGTTCAACGTTCAATGTTCAAGATATGCTGTCTAGCTTTTAACCTTGAACCTTGAACCTTGAACCTTGAACTATTTCCTAGCTACCTTTGAACTCTTCTCAGCCTTCGTGCCCGAGTGGCCTTTGAAGGTGCGTGTCGGCGAAAACTCGCCCAGCTTGTGGCCGACCATGTTCTCTGTCACGTAGATCGGTAAATGACGTTTGCCGTTATGAACGCCGAACGTCAACCCAACCATGTCGGGCGTAATCGTCGAACGACGCGACCAGGTCCTGATTGCCGGAGGCCGCGCTGCGCCCGCGCGAATGCGCTCCACCGCCTTCAAGATGCTCTTGTCAACAAACGCGCCTTTTTTAACTGAACGTGCCATGATTTCGTTTCGCTCCGCTTCACTCAAGGGATGAGGGCGGAGGGATGAGGGATGAAAGAAGAGCATTCATCCGTTCTTAATCATCCCTCATCCCTTACTTCACTCTTCGATCACGCACGATCATCTTCGATGTGCGCTTGGTCTTGCGCGTCTTATAGCCGCGCGTTGGCTGTCCCCACGGGGTGACGGGATTGCGTCCGCCCGAAGTTTTACCTTCACCGCCTCCGTGCGGGTGATCCACCGGATTCATCGCCACGCCGCGAACGTGCGGACGAATGCCCTTCCAACGCGAACGCCCTGCCTTACCTAAAGAGACGTTCTCGTGTTCGGTGTTTCCGACCTGTCCCACAGTCGCCATGCAGACGACGGGCACGCGGCGAATCTCACCTGAAGGCATCCGAAGCTGCGCGTAGTCGCCTTCCTTGGCAACCAACTGCGCGAAGGCTCCGGCTGAACGAGCCATCTGTCCGCCCTTGCCCGGACGCAACTCGATATTATGAATCTGCGTGCCCAGCGGGATATTGCGAATCGGCAGAGCATTGCCCGGCAGGATGTCAGCATCGGGACCGCTCATCACGGTCTTGCCGACTTCAATCCCGGTCGGAGCGATGATGTAACGCTTCTCGCCGTCGAGGTAGGTGACGAGCGCGATGTGCGCCGAGCGGTTCGGATCGTACTCGATCTGCGTAATGCTACCGGGGATACCAGCCTTGTCGCGCTTGAAATCAATGATCCGGTAGTGACGCTTGTGGCCGCCGCCGCGACGCCGCACCGTAATGCGCCCGTCGTTGTTGCGCCCCGAAATCCGCTTCTTCGGCTCAAGCAGCGACTTCTCAGGCTCTGCCCCAACCGTTAGCTCATCACGCGTCAAATAAGTCTGATAGCGACGCGCCGGTGATGTCGGTGTAAGTTTCTTGATGCCCATAATAAACTCAGTGACGAGTGACAAGTGAAGAGTGACGAGTTAAAGACAAGTGCTTACTTGTCACTCTTCACTTGTCACTTGTCACTGTTGTTATATCGCTTCGCCGTAATCGAGCGGCTGCTCGCCCTGTTTCAACGTGACGTAGGCTTTCTTCCACGCCGGCCTGCGGCCTTCGTGACGCCCGCGCTTCTTGATCTTGCCCATGTAGTTGATGGTTCGTACCGCATCAACCTTGACCTGAAAGATTGTCTCGACCGCGGATTTGATCTCAGGCTTTGTCGCGTGACGATCAACGCGGAAGGTCAGAAGCTGTCTCGCGTCCTGTGACTCTTCTTTCGCGACGAGCGCCTTTTCCGTAATCACGGGCGACTTGATGATGTCCCAGACTGTTCTCATCGCTTATGCCGCCTCCTCTGCTGTTGATTCGCTCTGCCCGCCAGCATCGCCTTTCGCGCTCTCGTCCGTGCCATCTTTATCCTCGCCGTTCTGCGCTTGCGCCTTTCTCGATTGTGGATCGAGCATTTGCGCCAGCTCATCTACGGCTGTGCGCGAAAGCACGAGCTTTTCGTGATAGAGCAGATCGTAGATATTCAGGTTGTAGCTGTTGACGATCTTCGTGCGCTTAACGTTGCGCGACGATAGCATCAGGTTTGCATTGTCCAGGCTGTCAACGATCAGCGTCTTGCCTTCGAGTCCGAGCGTGCCGAGCAACTGAATAAAGTTTTTCGTCTTCGGCCCATCGAGCGTAAAGCTGTCGAGCACGACCACGTTTCCTTCGCGTAAGCGCTCGGACAAAGCGGAGCGCAGAGCGCCGCGCCGCATCTTCTTCGGCATGTTGTAAGACCAGTCGCGCGCCTGCGGGCCATGCACGTTGCCGCCGCCCTTCCACAAAGGACTACGGATTGACGCGATTCGTGCGCGCCCCGTTCCCTTTTGCTTCCACAGCTTTCTGCCGGAGCCGGAAACGTCGCCGCGTGTCTTCGTGCCGACTGTGCCCGCGCGAGTGCCCGCCGTGTAATTCTTCACGGCGGCATGGATCAACGCTTCATTCAACTCCGCGCCGAACACCGCATCGGGCAATTCCAGATCGCCGACCTCTTCGTTCTTTAGATTGCGCACCTTGACGGTAGGCATAGCTCTCAACTCCAGTTACGAGTGATGAGTGACAAGTAACGAGCAAGAACAAGGATTTAACTTGTCACTCGTCACTTGTTACCTGTCACTGCTTTTTTTGTCTCACAGCCTTCTTGATGATAACCACGCTGCCGTTCGCGCCGGGGACTGCTCCTCGCACCATCAGCAGATTATTTTCAGCATCCACGCGCGCCACCGTCAGTCCTCTGATCGTCACACGCTCGTCGCCCATGTGGCCGGAAGAGCGCGTGCCCTTGATGACCCGCGAGGGATATGCCGACTGGCCGATTGAGCCGGGAGCACGAACGTTCATCGAGCCGTGCGATTCAGGGCCGCGACTAAAGTTGTGCCGCTTGACCGTACCGGCGAAGCCGCGTCCTTTTGAGCGCCCGATGACTTCAATCGTGTCTCCATCCGCAAACTGGTCAACCAGCACTTTGTCGCCGACGCTCGTCGCATCAGCCGAATCCTCAAGGCGAAACTCTTTGAGGACACGCGTCGGAGGAACGCCGCCGCCGGTCTTCTCAAAGTGCCCACGCATCGGCTTGTTAACGTTCTTGAGCTTGACGGGCTTATCTTCGACCAACCCGAGCTGCACAGCGTTATAACCGTCGCGCCCCGCCGCGCTCTTTTTCTGCACGACGATGCAGGGGCCGGCCTTGATGACAGTCACCGGAGTGACCGTTCCATCCGCAGCAAAAATCTGCGTCATCCCGACTTTCTTACCGATGATTCCGTTAATCATCACAAAACCTCAGTGATAGGTGATAAGTGATTGGCAACAGGTTAAGAGCGATTTTCTCATCACCCGTCACCCATCACTTATCACTGCTTTATCTGTCTCTGCCGAACGCCTTGATCTCGACATCAACGCCCGCCGGAAGATCGAGCTTCATCAGCGCGTCCACGGTCTGCGGCGTCGGGTCTAGAATGTCCATCAGACGCTTGTGCGTTCTGATCTCGAATTGCTCACGCGATTTCTTGTCCACGTGGGGCGAGCGCAATACCGTCCACTTATTTTTCAAAGTAGGAAGCGGGATTGGCCCGGCGACACGTGCGCCCGTGCGCTTCGCTGTCTCGACGATCTCGGCAGTACTCTGGTCAAGCACGCGATGATCGTAAGCCTTGAGCCTGATTCTGATCTTTTCGTTCAGCATAGTTTCTTCAACTCAACTTCTCAGGAAAGAGCTATTCAACGACATCGGAGACGGTGCCAGCGCCAACAGTCCTGCCACCCTCACGAATAGCGAACCTCAGCCCCTTCTCCATCGCAATCGGAGCAATGAGTTCAATCTCCATCGCCACATTATCGCCAGGCATCACCATCTCCACACCTT
>JACCVS010000240.1 GCA_013698055.1 Acidobacteriota bacterium | reverse complement strand
CAGAAGACCTCGACGCGCTCGAACGGAAAGAGCCAGCTCGCGTCAGCCGACGAGCAGAGCGTGGCGTGGACGCCACTCTTAAAGCCGAGCAGCACTGAGAAATCATCCGTCTCAGGATATTCGTGTGTTGAACCTAAAGCTGTAAGTTGCGTGACCTCGCCGAAGAGAAAGCGCATCATGTCGAACATGTGGATGGTCGTCTCATAGAGAAAGCCTCCGGTGATTTGCGGATCGCCGACCCATTCGGGATTAATCAACTCGCCGCGATTCATCTTGACGTGCGCCGAATGCGGCGTCGCTTCTTCAGAAATCATCTGCTTGAGCGTCGCATACACAGGAGCGAAACGACGGTTGTGTCCGACTTGAAAGACCGCGTTGCTGGCTTCAGCAGCGTCGAGCACCTTTTGCGCGTCCGAGAGATTGGTCGCCATCGGTTTTTCGCAGAAGACGTGCTTTCCGGCTTTGGCTGCCGTGATCGCCAACTCAGTGTGCTTCGTGTTCGGCGTCGTGATGTAAACGGCATCGCACGTTTCAATCAACTCTTCTGCGTTGCCTGACACAATTGCGCCCGACGAACGCGAAAGACTTTGCGCTCGTTCGTCCATCACATCGTAAATTGCTGAAACACGAACGCGCTCGTCTCGCGCCAGCACTTGAGCGTGAACCCCGCCGATGTAGCCCGCGCCGATAATCCCGATTTTGATTTTGTCCATCGCTCTAATTGACCAAGCGCGCGCACAATGTTTCAAACATCCAGGACTTACAGAGGAGTTCGTCGCCGTTTGCGCTCCGCTTTAATGAGTTGTTAGATTGCATTCTTAGATTCAACGCTTTATCTATCTGATAAGCGAACAAGAATAAGCTGATTTTCAAGACAAAGCCTGCAAGCATCGTCGCATGTATCTTCTTGGGAAACAATTTGCTGATTTCGCCAAAGATCGTTTCAATGCGACGGCGCAACCACTGCCTGTAATCATGCACGGCGGGCACGTCGCGCCGCTTCGAGTTCCGTTTCCGCCCGGCCAAGAGGCGCATGCCGTCCGTCTGCGCCAAAGCATCTTCCCACTCATAATCAGTGTAAGCAGCATCAGCCGCGACATCTGCATCGCGAGGCAAGCAGAGCGGCAACTCGGCCAAGCCCGCAATGTCAGAGAGGCTGCCGCGCAAGATGGAAAACTCAACCGGCACGCCTTCGACCGTGACTACTACTTGCACCCGCACGTCATAGAAGTAGCGTCGTTTGCTTGCCAGATAGCCGCGAAACTGCGTCCCTTGCGCGAGCCGACAGCGAGGGATGCGAATGTTGTCACAGACCGCCAAAGTTGCCGCCATAAAAGAGCATAGCAACAATGGTGGTGGTGACAACTTCCGCATCAGAGAACTCACAGCGCGAGTCCACGCGGTGCTGCATAGCCTTGAGCAGATCATCAATGAAACAGGATATTGCTGTGGTACGGTCGTACATTGCGAGAAGTCCTTTCCGTTAGCTTTTTATGTGGCAACAAAAGTTTAGGAAAGGGCTTCTCGTTTTCAAAGAGCGATCAGGCTCTAACTAGCAACTTGGGTTAAATATGAGTTGTCTGACAGTTAAGTTGCAGGATTGAGTCCTGACTTTTACACTTTACACCCGCCCACTAATCCTTATCCCCTAATCCCCGCCCTCGTCCTCTTTCTAATCGCGAGGCGACGAGCATGGCGATGGTGATGATGCAGATTAAGATGACACCGTAGGCCGCTGCCGTGCCAACGTTGAAGTCACGCATTTCCCCCGCAATTCTGATTGAGATGGGCTGGTTCGAGGGAACGAAGACGAGCACGCTGGCGACGTATTCGCCGAGCGCGATGACGAAAGCCAGCAGCGTCCCCGCCACTGCGCCCGGCCAGACGAGCGGCAGCCGCACTCTCCAGAAACGCATCCACCCACGCGCGCCTAAACTACCCGCCGCTTCCTCCAGACTCGCGTCCATCTGCTCGATGCTGGCCTGCACGGCGCGCACGACCAGTGGCATGAAGCGCAGGAAGTAGATGACGGGCAGAATCCAGAACGTGCCGACGAGGATGAACGAGCCGGTCAAAGGATTCTCGCGCCCGTAGGCTTCGGCAATTGAGATCGCCACGACCGTTCCCGGCAAAGCCCAGGGAACGAGCACGAGCAAACTGACCACACGACGCCACCGCGTCTTCATCTTCGTGACTACAGCCGCCACCCCGAAACTCCACACGAGCGCAAACGCTGCCGCTAATCCCGCCATCAACATGCTGTTGATGAAAACGGAGCTTGCGTCTGCCTGCGTCAGGATGCGCGCGTAGTTGTCGAGCGTGTAGGCCGGTGGCAGGGCTTGCGTCGTCCAGACGCCGTCACGTGCGAAGCTGACAAGGACGAGCGTTGCTACTGGCAGCACGAGCAAGGTAGTGAAGATCACGCCGCCAAGCGTGGCAAAGAGACGCGCCTTGCCGCTCTTAATCGGCGCGCGTCTTCTCGCCGCTCCTTTCATCGCGGCAGCGGCGAAGCGGCGCGTGCCCTCATATCGCTGGAACACCACGAGAGCGACAAGGGAGATGACGGCGAGAACGATTGTCTCCGTGAGCGCCACGCCGACATCGCCGCGCTGCCGCGCGTTGAAGATTTCAAGCGTCAGCACGCGCACGTCGCCGCCAAAGAGAAGCGGCGCGCTGAAACTCGCCAT
>JACCVS010000699.1 GCA_013698055.1 Acidobacteriota bacterium | reverse complement strand
GGGCGTTAGGCGCTTATTTGAATCTGGAGGCCGTATGAAGAAAGTACTGACACTTCTGTTCGTCATGTCAGTGAATACAATCTCGCTCGCTCAAACCAATCAACAGCCTGAGCCTAAGCCTGAGACGTCGGTTACGCAGCGACGAATTGTTGATCTTCCCCTTACAAAGCGGAGCTTCAGACCGAAGCTTACCTTGCAGCGCGCTTTGAAGCTTGCTGAGAGTTATACCGTAAAGGAAAAGATTGATCTTTCGCCGTACTATTTGTATCAAGCTAAATATATCTTGTATGGAAGCAAAGATAACCAAGAGCCGTGCTGGTTCTTCTGGTGGGTTAATGAGGACGGGGCATTAGGGAATTACGTTGAGATTATCGTCTCGATAGAGTCGGGAAATGTCAGTCGGCTTCCTTCGATGTAGGCCGCGCCTAACAACGGCATGCACCCGACCGCGAATAGCGCGGCCTTCATCCGCGAGACTTGCTTTAATTCTGCGGTTCGTCGCGGCGGGTGATGCCGGGCGTTAGCACCGGCTGGAAGCAACAGGCCGAGACGCTGGATGTTTCGCCCTGTCGCCCTGAGCCGGTCTAACAACTCATTGGAATTGAGCCTCGCCCCGATAGCTTTCATCAATCAGAGTTGTGCCGGGCTTCGGCCAATTCAATTCGGGCGTTGGGCTGCTATCGCTTTCTGATTCCGCGCGTATTGCAGCGACAGCAGATCAAGACCAAAATATGCCCTTCCCACCAGCCGATCATGTCCGCCGTGCTGTTGCACTTTGGACAATTCGTAAACTGCTTAGGCGAGGCGTTCCTAATTCGAGGCGTGCGCCGCTCCGCGTTCTTCTCTAAGATTTTGTCCTGCTCGCTTACTGCGCGCCTGTTAGCGAAAGTTGAATCAATGCTCATGTTCTATCGCTCCGCGTTTCTATCAGGCTCGCAGCCCAACATCTCATTGAAATTGACGCGCAATAGCGTCGTCTTCATGCGCGAGGGTTGCCGCTCTCTGCGGTTCGTGCGCGCAATTTAATTCGGGCGTTAGGCTTCTACGAGGTGAACATGGTTACACAAGAACTTCTAAATTTTAATGCACTTGATTGGATTGACCGTTACTTTGCGGGTGGAGTTCAAATTGATTATGAGGAGCTTCGCCCAATATTATGCTTCTCGTTAATTTGGAATCTATTTGAGACGGTTGCCTGCGGTAGAAATGCTACTCCTGACAGTATTCGTCGAAGCGTTGATCGTACCGACCAAGCCGGACGCCTACATGATGAAAAATATTTGCGTTATCTTGATTACTTTAGAAACCGCTACTTGAGAGCAGGCACAATCGAACAGGCCTTCGACGGCTTGCTAATGACAAATCGGCAGAGTCAAGTTGTTGTGAGAAGAGCCTTGAATGATGAAGCGCGTGACCTTAATAATATCGTTTATGCGTTGCTTCTAATCGCTCATCGTATCAGGAACAATTTATTGTCCCTATCAGGGAGGGTTAAAACCCTCGCCTTTAGGCGAAGGCTTCAGCAGGTTTTCAGCTGCATGATACAGTGCGCTGCATGACTGAATATCGACATGGCGCGCACACGGTTTTTCGCATCCACCTGCATATTGTCTGGGTCACAAAGTCATCGTAAGTCAGTCATGCGTGGTGAAGTTGGCACGAGACTTCGAGAACTGATTCGCGAAATCTGCGGTGCTTCGGAAGTCACAATTATCAAAGGTCATGTTTCAAACGACCACGTGCATCTGTTCGTCAGTGTACCGCCACGAGTGACCATCAGTCGGCTGCTCCAGATGCTCAAGGGGAAAAGCTCTTACAAGTTGATGCATGAGTTTCCACATCTGAGAAAGAAGTTCTGGGGCCGCCACATGTGGGCGCGCGGGTACTTTTGCGTCTCAAGTGGCAACGTCACCGACGAAGTCATTAAGCAATACATTGAAGAACAAAGCCATGACCAAGACTCAGACTTTCGAGTAGAAGGCGAAGATGATGCCAGTTAAAGCGTCAAGTCTCGCCACAGACAGGACTTTCAGTCCGTTACAAGGATGCCTCCGCCTTTAGGCGTGTGGAGTCTTCACTTTAGTCAAGAGGCGTATTTATGCTTTAGACCTATCCACATTATGAATTGCTCTTTATGATCCTAAATGCTGTGTGCGCCGCTTCGACAGTTTTATCCAGCAACTCATCTGTGTGGGCGTGACTGATGAAACCCGCCTCGAATTGCGAGGGCGCGAGATAGACTCCTTCATTCAGCATCGCATGAAAGAATTTGCCGTAAACTTCCCGGTTGCTTTTGGCTGCGGAAGTCCAATCCGTGACAGGCTCATTGGTAAAAAAAGTCGTCCACATTGAGCCGACGCGATTTGTGATGGTTTCTATTCCTGCATCGCGCGCCGCTGCTCGTAATCCATCGCAGAGACGATTGCCAGCGCGTTCCAATTGTTCATAAATCGCAGGTTCGCGAAGCCGTTTCAAGGTGACGAGTCCCGCCGTCATCGCCAGTGGATTGCCGGAGAGCGTTCCTGCCTGATAGATATTTCCGGCGGGCGCGATGTGTCGCATGATCTCGCGGCTCGCGCCATATGCGCCGACGGGAAGACCGCCACCGATAATCTTCCCCAACGTCGTGATGTCAGGCCGGACACCGAAGAGTCCTTGCGCGCCTCCGCGCGCCAGACGAAAGCCCGTCATCACTTCATCGAAGATGAGAAGCGCGTTGTGCTTTGTAACAATCTCTCGAACTTTTTGTAGAAAACCTTCCTGTGGCAGAACGCAGCCCATGTTGCCGACGACGGGTTCGATAATGACGGCAGCGATGTCCGCGCCGTGTTCGTTGAAAGCGAGTTCAAGTGCATTCGCATCATTGAAGGGAACTGTGATGGTGTTTTGAGCAACCGATGCAGTGACGCCGGGACTGTCGGGCAGTCCGAGCGTGGCGACCCCCGAACCGGCTTTCACGAGCAGACTGTCACCGTGCCCGTGATAGCAGCCTTCAAACTTGACGAGCTTGTTGCGATTCGTGACGCCGCGCGCGAGTCTAATCGCGGACATCGTTGCCTCTGTGCCGCTGTTGACCATTCGCACCATCTCGATTGACGGAACGGCTTCGATGATCTCTTCCGCAATCTCGATTTCAAGCTCGGTGGGCGCGCCGTAGCTTGTGCCGCGACCGAGAGCTTCATGAAGCGCGGCCAAGACTTCTTCGTCGGCGTGACCCAGTATCATCGGCCCCCATGATCCGACGTAATCAATGTATGTGCGCCCGTCAACGTCCGTCATCGTCGCGCCTTTCGCGCTTTTGATAAAGCGCGGCGTTCCGCCGACACCCCGAAAAGCTCGGACGGGAGAATTGACGCCCCCCGGAATCAACTCGACTGCGCGACTGAAAAGCTCGGAAGAAAGGTCTTGCCCATCCTTTTGTGGTGAACTCATGAAAGCAATTCTCTCTGTAAGAACAGGGTGAAAGCAAGAAGCGACCGCCACGTTTTATTGCTCGCGGCAGTCGCTTCCTTGAAGTATGGTTTCCGTAAGGGTTAACCCTTCGGAACTTTCAACTCATCGCCCGGATGAATCACTGATTGAGGCGAATCCATTTTGTCGCGGTTGGCATAGAAGATTTCCATGTAGCGGTTTCCGCTGCCAAGTTTGTTGTCGGCGATCTTCCAAAGTGAGTCGCCTGCTTTGACCGTATATGTCTCAGTTGCTCCCTGTCCCTGGCTGTCATCAACAGTAATGTCTGCCGACAAATCTCCAAAGTTCGGGTCAACGGACTTGATTTGATCCCATGCCTTGTTCTTAGCTTCCTCGGATGGAGCGGCAGCGATAATCACCAGCTTGCCGTTCTCCACATGAAGATTCTGCACGCGTGCTCCGCTTTTATCGAGCGTTTCCAGCACCGAGCGATACTTTTCCTTGAGCGGGCCAAACTGATCCTCATTGGTTTTTGCGGCGGCGGCTCCGGCACCGAACATTTGATCGAAAAGTCCCATGGTTACGTCCTCCTAACAAAATTTGCAGCCTGAATTCCTTACCAGGCAAGTAGAAAACCGGGGGTTATGGTAATTGGTTCGAGGTTGATTATACCGAAAATCTAAGCCTCTGCAACTCCCTAGGGGCAAACGAAAAAAAGCCTAGACTCAAAGGCGCTCGACGCCCTCGCCCGGCTCGACCGTGATGGAGCGAAAACTGGACATTCGAACAAGGCCGGGCGCAGCGCCTTTCGGCTTTGAGAGGAATTTACGCTGTGTGAAATGCACGTCTACCTTGGTATCGCGCTTCGCCTGACTAAAGTGTGCAGCCAACTGCGCCGCTTCAATGATCGTGCGGTGCGGTATGTCTTTGCGCGTGGAATTGCGGATGATAACGTGCGAGCCTGGATAGTCAGCGGCGTGAAGCCAGAGGTCTTGAGGTTTCGCAATGCGAAAGGTAAGTTGATCATTATCGCGGGCCCCGCGCCCGACCAGAATCTCGAAACCGTCTGAGGAGCGATAACGGCGAGCGCCCGGAACATCCGCCGAAGATTTTTTCTGACTTTTCGTGCTGCGCGTTTGAGTTTTCGCTTCTCCGCCAAAATTTTCCAGCGCAGCTTCATCTCTCGCGTTAATAATGACCTCAAGCTCGGACTCGCGCCCCCGCAGCGTTTCCATTTCCTTCTCGAGCGCGGCGCGGCGATGAGCAATCTCCTGTGTCGCCCGACGGGCTTTCGTATAACGACTGAAGCGGCGCGCTGCTTCCGCCTGCAACGTCAGGTTTTCATCAACGTCAAGCTCAATCTGCGGAGCGTTCTCAGCGTAGTAATCCGTCAGGGTAACTTTACTTCCATCCCGTTTTGCGTTGCTGATATTGGCAAGCAGAAGGTCTCCGATTTTCTTATGCTCATCTGCGTTTCCATGTGCCTCAAGGTCTTTGGCGAGATGTGCGCGAAGTTTCTCGCGTTGGGCGATCTCTTTATGGAGGCGCGCCCGCGCGGTTGTGGCATGTGAATTGAAACGCCTTGCTGCTTCAAGCCTCCGGTAATATTCATCTGCCGCTTCAGATAGCGTGCTGAAACTTCCTTGATCAAATGGGACGTGTGCCGGTGACTCGTTGAGGTGTAGTGGCGGCGGGAGATAAAGATTTCCGATCTCCTGTCCTTCTCCGCGCGGCGGTCGCAATGTGTCAATTATGTAGCCATGCTCATTAAGTAGCAGAAGGTTCGCAGCCTTGCCTGTCAGTTGCGCGACGAGCGTCCGCACAAAACAATTTCCGACTTCATCGCTGGCGTTGAATGAGAAGCGCACGATGCGGTCGGCTTCGTCCTTAACCACCGAAATGAGCTTTGCCCTGCCGAGTTGTTTTCTCAGCACGAGTGCGAAGGGTTGAGAGGTAGGAGCCTGCTTTTCAAGTTCACGGACGCGCCGCTCAATGAAATATATTCCGGGCTGCGACGGCGCAACGCTGATAAAAAGATAGCGGCCATCGCCTGGACGAAAATCAATAGCGAGAGCGACACGCGAAAGTTGAAACACCTTGCCCATCAAGCGACCCACCAGTGCGGGCGCTATCTCTCGAACAATTGCATTGATGGTTTGATCGTTCACAACGAATGGAGAATGCAAAATGTAAAATGCAAAAGTGAAGATGAAAAACTCGCTTCGCCTTCACTTTTGCATTTTACATTTTTAGTTTCGCATTCTCATTCTCGCACGAGGGCTGTACCCGAGAGATGATCGTGGAGAGTGCGCCCCTCGGCGTCATAGAGGGCATAGAGGAGGCCAAATCCGAGCGTGATTAGCGACGCAATATAGAGGATGGCGCGCCCGATGGATTGCCTGGTGGTCGGGGGCAAGCCCGTGTTGGCGTCAACCGCGCGCAGGGAAAAACATGACATGCCCCATGTGCGACCAGCCAGAGCGGTCGAAGCCGTCAGATAAAGAAACATTACGATGAGGACGATGCCGCCCATCGAAGCGACGACCCGCCAGTCGCTCCAATTACCATTGGTCAGTTCAATAATTGCTGCAAAGGGAGACGAGGCGAAAGCGACAACTGCCAGGTCTATAAGGCTTCCGGCAATGCGGAAAGAAACTGGCGCACGGTCATTATAAAGCTCTTCAATGA
>JACCVS010000693.1 GCA_013698055.1 Acidobacteriota bacterium | reverse complement strand
AAACTGGAAGGCGGGCAGACAGTTGAGGCGGACGAGAGCTACATTCGCAACTCAATTCGCCAACCACAGGCGCAGATCGTCGAAGGTTTCCGTCAGCCTTTGATGCCCGCCTATTACAAGGAGCAATTGAGCGAAGAGAACTTGCTGCAAATCATGACTTACATCAAATCGCTCAACCCGACCAGAACGCAGGGCATCACGACGACCGCCCCGGCGCGCGAGAATAATGAGCGGACAGGGGCAGCGACTCCCGAAGCGACGGGCGCGAAAACGATTGATTCGCAGCGGTCGAATCCGGTTGGCGCGACGCCGCCAAGCATGAGAACGCCGCCGGGACAATAATTTCAGTAATAAATAAAGCGTATGGAAACCACAGCAACAGCAGCATTACCACTCGAATCGGTTGAGACATCGCGGGTGAACTATCTCAACAAGGAGTACGGCCTCAAGTCGTGGCTCTTGACGAAGGATCACAAGCGTATCGGTTTGCTTTATCTGGCGTCAATCTCTCTCTTTTTCCTTCTCGGCGGCATCTACGCCATGGTAATCCGCCTTGAGCTGTTAACGCCGCAGGGCGACATAGTTCAATCGCACACTTACAACAAACTTTTTACGCAACACGGGATCATCATGGTCTTCTTTTTCCTGATCCCCTCAATTCCGGCAGTGCTGGGAAATTTTCTGATCCCTTTGATGATCGGCGCGAAGGATTTGGCCTTCCCGCGCATCAATCTTTTGAGCTGGTACATCTACACCCTCGGCGGACTTCTGACGCTCTGGGCGCTGGTCGCGGGCGGAGTTGATACGGGCTGGACTTTCTACACACCGTTCAGCACGACGTTCTCAAATTCTTTCGTTATTCTGGCGGGACTGGGGATTTTCATCAACGGTTTCTCGTCAATCCTGACGGGCTTGAATTTCATCGTCACGATTCATACGATGCGCGCGCCCGGCATGACGTGGTTTCGCCTGCCGCTTTTTGTCTGGGCGCACTACGCGACGAGCATCATTTTCATTCTGGGCACTCCTGTCATCGCCATCACGATTCTGCTCCTGGCGTTTGAGCGACTGGCGCATGTCGGGATTTTCGATCCGGCGTATGGCGGCGATCCGATTCTCTTCCAGCACCTGTTCTGGTTCTACTCGCATCCGGCGGTCTACATCATGGTGCTGCCCGGCATGGGTATCATCAGCGAGTTGATCGCCAACTTTTCCCGGAAGAACATTTTCGGCTACACCTTCGTCGCGTTCTCTTCAATTGCGATTGCGGTCTTCGGCTTTCTCGTCTGGGGACATCACATGTTCGTCAGCGGACAATCTGTTTATGCCGGAATGATCTTTTCGTTTTTGAGCTTCGCGGTGGCGATTCCTTCGGCGATTAAAGTCTTCAACTGGACGGCGACGCTCTTTAAGGGGTCGATCTCTTTCGACACGCCAATGCTCTACGCGCTCGGCTTCATCGGATTGTTCACCATCGGTGGAATGACGGGACTGTTCTTAGCTGCGATTGGATTGGACGTTCACCTGACCGACACTTATTTCATCGTCGCGCACTTTCACTACGTGATGGTCGGCGGAACGCTGCTGGCATACTTAGGCGGATTGCATTACTGGTGGCCGAAGATTACGGGTCGCATGTACCCGGAAGGCTGGGGCAGGTTTGCAGCATTGGTCATCTTCGTCGGGTTCAATCTGACATTCTTCCCGCAATTCCTGCTCGGCTACATGGGGATGCCGCGCCGCTACCACGTCTACTCCGAGGAGTTTCAGGTGCTGCACGTGATGTCCACTGCCGGGGCTTCAATCCTCGGCATCGGGCTTTTGATTCCGCTGGTTTACTTTGTCTGGTCGATGCGCTACGGGCGAATCGCGGCGGCGAACCCGTGGCGGTTGCCGGGACTCGAATGGCGCACAGCAAGCCCGCCGCCAACGGAAAACTTCGAGACCACGCCAATCGTCACCTGGGAAGCGTATGAGTTTGCGCCGCCCGAAGAATTGGAAGTCGTCGGCAAGCTTTCGCCGCGCGACGAGCCGGATCATCCGGCGCTGCAAACGTAAAAGCAGTGACAAGTGACGAGTGGCAAGTGACAAGCAAATCCGCTTTAACTTGTCACTCGTCACCTGTCACTCGTCACTGTCGTTAAGGAGTAAAGGTTTGGCTGCAACTCACGTGGAAAATCATGGAGCGCATGGGCACACGGCGCTGGCGCACCATTTCGATAATATGGAGCAACAGCGCGAGGCTGGCTCCATCGGGATGTGGGTCTTCCTAGTGCAGGAGATCATGTTCTTCGGCGGGTTGTTTCTCGCCTATGCCATCTTCCGTGCGAAGTTCCCCGAAGCCTTTGCCGCCGCGAGCAATCACCTCGACTGGCATCTCGGCGCAGTCAATACAGTCGTCCTCATTGTCAGCAGTTTGACGATGGCGATGGCGGTTTACTTCGCCCAGACAGGAAAGCGTCGCCCGCAGGTCTGGTCTCTGGTGGCAACGATGATCCTCGGCGCAACGTTTTTAGGAATCAAGGCAGTTGAGTACGCGGAAAAGTTTCGAGACAATCTGTTCCCCGGCGCAACGTTTGAATGGAAGGACGCTGGCGATCCGAATCAGGTGCAGATTTTCTACTGGATTTATTTCGCGATGACGGGATTGCACGCGCTGCACATGATTATCGGCCTGGGGATTCTCGCTTACCTGATTCTCTTCGCGTGGAAAGGACGTTACACGCCGGAGTATCACGCGCCGGTTGAGTTGACCGGCCTCTACTGGCACTTCGTTGACATCGTTTGGATATTTCTCTTTCCGCTCCTCTATCTGCTCGGGAGACACTTGGAAGCGGGAGGCGGACATTAAATGAAGGGATGAGGGATGAGGGATGAGGGATGAGTTAAAAACGTCTTTGCTTGTCACTTGTCACTCTTAACTGTTTTCGGGGCATCATGTCGGAACATATCGTCTCAAGGAAAGTTTACTTCGCCATCTTCGGCGCGCTGATGATCGGGACTGCGCTGACAGTCTTCGCCGCGTTCGTAGATTTGGATCACATCTTTCACGGCGCGAACACGGTCGTGGCTCTGACAATCGCGGTCTTCAAGGCCACGCTCGTCGTCCTCTACTTCATGCACGTCCGTTACAGCTCACGCCTCACGTGGGTGATCGTCGCCGCAGGCTTCTTCTGGCTCGGAATTATGTTCGTCTTTACGATCAGCGACTACATGACGAGACCCAATGGCCTGACACCGTAAGGAAAAACAGAATCCAGAATCCAGAATCCAGGAGTCAGAAGAAAACAAAAGCGGTTTCAGCCTTTTATTCTGGGTTCTGGATTCTGACTCCTGAATTCTGCTTTTGCCCTTTCTTTTCAGCGTAGATGTGCATGTCTCGAACTCGAAGCGTTCTGCCGCACTTCGGGCAATCGAGTCGCATGGTCGCGTCTGTCGTGTGGATGTCAGAGCCGCAGGCGGGGCAGGGTTCGTCAATGTCGTTGCGCGCGAAGACGCCGCGCATCATGAAGAGGGGAACGGCGAGGCCAGCAATCAAGAGAGGAATGCCAAACACAAATCCGAGGCTGCTATCTCCGCCGAGGGTCAAGGCCAGGACTAACCCACTGATGAACAACACCAGGCCGAGCGCAATGCTGAACGAAAAGCCGTAAGCTCCGTCAAATGTGCGACCTGTCTTCACGGCCTCAGTTCTCTTCGCTTCCATAAAAGTAAACTCCTTCTGAAAGAACAAGATGGCGATTGGTTATGAAGGGGATGCTGGCAAACCTACCGAAGCGAATTTCTAACTATTATGCAGCGCAAGTTAACACATGCGCGCGGAATGCGACAAGATCAAGTCATGATTGATAATCGAAAGGCTTGAGCTGCGGATTCAAGCGGCTGCCGCAGCGCAGTCTTTATCAGCGAGCAGATGCCCCACGGCCTCAATCAACTTATCAATCTCCGGCTTCGGCACATACGCTTCTGCTCCCGCATACAAGCCTTCCTGACGGTGTAACTCGTAGGCGTCGCCCGAGTAGAAGATAACGGGGACGTGTGGCGTGAGAGCGGCGAACCTCCGGCACAGATCAAGGCCTGAGCCGTCAGGCAACCTCTTGTCAAGGATGTAAAGATCAAACTTCTCTTCTTCGATGAGCCGGAGCGCATCCCTGATGCTCCCGGCTGTCACGACTTCGTAGTTTGATTGTTCGAGAAGGTGCGTGAGCATGTAAGAAGTATCCTCATGGTCGTCAACACAGAGGATATGGCATCTTGCTGGTAGCATGACGGGGGAAGCCTCCAACCAAAATTTATCTAAGTCGAAACTGTCGCGATTGAGAATCCCGAGGGGAAATCCGACGATGCCCACATTATAAACGGCTGCCGCGCTAAATACCATCTGAATTTTTCCTCCGCCTCCTGCCTTTCTGTAGTTTGTGCCAAAGCAGTATTGACTGCTAAAGTATCCGTTTTTCAATGAGAGAGATATTTTCATCTTTGAGGTAATCATGAACGTCCAAATACAAACTTCTTTCGAGAACATCTTGAATCAACAGACAGATGAGACATGGGAACAGACCGTCAAGACCCTTTTA
>JACCVS010000232.1 GCA_013698055.1 Acidobacteriota bacterium | reverse complement strand
CATCTAACATCTGCTTTTCACAATTTAATCTCGAAGATCGTCTGATATGTCACTTTCAAATCTATCAATTCCCAATCGTCGTCCAACGTCCCTGCGCGATCAACCACGAGATACGAAGCCCATTCGCTGACAGGGAAAGGCGGCGTGTGCCATGTCCCTTTGTGATAGCCGTAAGGCAATCGCCCGTCAACTAAAAAAGCACTGATTCTTTCAACGTCGGGCGCGTTGCGGTCATTCGGCGGCGCGACCGCTATCACCCATTGAGAAGAAGCGAGCGGCGAAAAGACCTGCATCGTCCGCCTGTGTCGCGCCATGAAATCAAACCGAAACGGTCGCCTCTCGGCGGTTGCCCCGGTCAAACTGGGTGAACCATCTCCTAGCTCAATCTCAACCGACCCGCGACTATCAATCAACACCCCGAACGGCGCGAACGCTTCGCGCGTCATCTCTTGAGCCTTTAAGCGAACAATCTCCATCAATTCTGCTTGTCGGCTAAAGGAAGGATTTCAGCTTTTCCTTTTTGCTTAAAACTCTTTCCGTTCCAGTGGAAGCGCGCACGAGTAAATTCTTTATAGCAACCATCGCACTCGTAGTCTTCAGCGACAGTTGAGCCTTTTCCGCTCACCTTGTTCTTTCCATAAATTTCCAGAATTAAGTCTCCGTCTCGCGAGTATATTTCTTTGATTCCACCAATATCTGTGCCGCTTCCATGAGTTTCAAAGAACCAGAGGAATTTAGCCTGCCCGCGTGCCATCGTGTAAACGTAAAGGAAATGCTCTCCGCCCGAAGCACCGCTATCAGAAAACATTTCTATGATAGCTTCTTCTTCTCCGTCGTTTGTGAGGTCTGCATAAGTAATATTGTCAGGCGAAGCCGAGACGAGCCATAGAAAATTTTCTTTCAGGTTGGAAATTTCAAATTCGCCACCGGTTAATTCTATAGCGCTTTGAATGGTTCCATAGCCTAAACTCTTGTTCGGGTAAGCAAAATTCAAGAAATCAATTCGGCGAATTTGGCTTTTAGGCAAGCTGGTTTGCCCTTTAGTACATAGTGAGTCATACGTTACGACTTCTGGAATATTCACCGGAGAAATATCAGCTTTCGAGGGCACCTGTTTAAAGCTAAAAATTGAGACAGCACCAAGACCAACGACAAAACATAAAACCGCAACCGTATAATTGAGGCTAAGATGTTTTATACCGCAAATCATCGGTCTATTTCTCCAAGCACAATATCCAACGTGCCGATGATAGCGACGACATCGGCGACCAGATGTCCAATGCACATCTGGCGGAGCGCCTGCAAATTGATGAATGACGGCGGGCGCACATGCACGCGCCAGGGGCTTGATGTGCCGTCGGCGACGAGGTAGCAGCCGATCTCGCCCTTTGGCCCCTCAATCGAATGATAGTAGTCTCCCACAGGCGGCTTGATGATCTTCGGCACTTTCGCGTTGACGGGGCCGTCCGGCAGTTTATCTATTGCCTGCTGGATGATGCGGCGCGACTGGCGCAATTCTTCCAACCGGACGAGGTAGCGATCATAAGTGTCCCCGTTCTCGCCGACGGGCACGTCAAAGTCCATGTCGGCATAGGCTGCGTAAGGACGACTTTTGCGTATGTCCCACGCCACGCCCGAGCCGCGCAGGGCCGGTCCCGACAGCCCGATACCGATGGCATCCTCAGCCGAGATGACGCCAATGCCCACCGTGCGACTCAGCCAGATGCGATTCTCCGAAAGCATCGTTTCATACTCTTCAATGTGCTTCGGAAAATTGTTGACGAACTGGCGCACGTCTTTCTCGAAATCGTCGTAAACGTCGTTCGGCATCCCGCCGATGCGCCAGGCGTGGCAGGTCAGGCGCGCGCCGAACTGCCGCTCGAAAATCTTCAGAATCTCTTCGCGCTCGCGCAAGCACCAGAGCAGGACGGTGACTGCGCCGATGTCGAGCGCGTGCGTTGCGAGCCAGAGCAGGTGCGATGCGATGCGATTGAACTCCGTCAGGATGGTGCGGATGTAATGAGCGCGCGGCGGGACGACCAGCCCCGTCATTTGCTCGACCGTTTCGACCCAGACCAGACCATTTGAGACTGCGGCGAGATAATCAAGACGATCCCAGTAAGGCGCGATCATCGGGTATTGACGATTCTCCGCAATCTTCTCCATCCCGCGATGAAGGAATCCGATGTCGCAATCGAGATCAATCACGGTCTCGCCGTCGAGCCGCAGGATGACGCGCAAGACGCCATGCGTGCTCGGATGCTGCGGCCCCATGTTCAAGATCATCTCGGGGCTGTCGAGCAGCGTCTCTCTCGTTGTCGCAATTTCTACTTGATGCATAACGCGTAAAGCAGAATTCAGAATCCAGAAGTCAGGAGCCAGAAGAAAAGGCTGTGACCGCTTCTGTGTTTATTCTGAATTCTGAGTTCTGTCTCCTGACTCCTGCTTTTTATAGCATCCTGAGATACTGTGATTCTCAAGAACAAGGCCAATCTCCGTCGCCTCTCTGCTCGCTCGTCGCGCCAACAGATTATGCATGAGCGCCTGCGCGGCGCTCGCTTTGTTCCAGATGTTGCGCGGGGTGTGCGTTTCCGTCAGCACGAAGCCAGCCGCCTCCGCAGCTTCCTTCGTATCGAACACCTTAGCATCGTACCGCGCGGCCAGTTCTTTTGGGGACATAATCGTAAAGCAGAATCCAGAATCCAGAAGTCAGGAGTCAGAATAAAAACGGTTTCAGCCTTTTATTCTGGCTTCTGGATTCTGACTCCTGAATTCTCATTTATCCTTCGTCATCACTTCCTTGCCGCCACGGAAAATCTCGCGGACGCGGCGCTCGGCAGGCATGGAGAGGATTTCCAGGCCGTAGTTGCGTCGCTGGACGAGCTGCTCCTGCTGCACTTCAGAGAATTCGGGCAGATGCTTTATCGTCCAGTTGTTCTCAATAAATTCCAGTGGATACTCTTTCCTGAGCGGATGGCCTTCCCAGTCAGGCGGAAGTAGAATGCGACGCAAGTCGGGATGATTGCTGAAAGGCACGCCGAAGAGATCGAAGACCTCGCGCTCCATCCAGTTCGCCGTCGGCCACACGCTCGCCACACTCTCCACGCCCGCCACTTCGTTCGTCGCGACTTTCAGGCGCACGCGCTCGTTCCCCTCAATTGAGTAAAGATTGTAGACGACCTCAAACGGCGCATCGCTTTGATCAGGGAAATGCACGCACGTTACGTCGGAAAGAAAGTCGAATTTGGTCTCAGCATCGCGCTTGAGAAAATCGCAAACTTCCATGATGCGCGTTCGCTCAACGCGGATCGAAAGCTGTCCGATGAATTCAGAGGCTTCTAAAAAAGCATCGCCGAATTTGTCACGAATCTTTTTGACAAGGGGATGGTTTGAGGCGTCCGTGGGTTTCGGCCCTTCGTCTTTTTTCTTAACCGGGGCTTTGGGCGCGCCCGCTGCTGTCGCAGCCCCCGTTTGTGACGGAGGCGCTGGCTTGTCTCCGGCGGCCTGCTTGGCCGCTGCCGCGCGTGCCTTAGCTTCGGCAATCTTCGCAGCCTTCTCCAAATCGGATTGTGACGGGCTGCCCGCTGGATCACCAATGGCTGGTGATGCGCCGCCCGGAGGTTGAGCATCGGACGGAGAAGCTGCGCTTGGCGGAATTGATGTTGGATCACTTGATGAAGCCGGAACGGTTGACCCGCTCGTCGAACTGCCGGAAGGAGCTTTGCCGGTGAGCGCAGCTTGACTTTCAGGCGTCACAGGCGCTTTCGTCGTGGCGCTCTCAGGTGTCGGCAGATTACCGGCGTTTGCGATTTCGGAGCCGGGACTGGGGCTTTTGTCGTCTGTGCGTGGGGGCAATGGTGTGCGCGGCGCGTCCGGTTGTTCCGGCGCGTCAATCGGCTTCGGGGCATCCGGCTGTTTGGGATCGTCTGACATCACGTCTCGAACTTACACCCTGACTCATCATTGCGCTCACGACTATGGAAAGGACTAGAGCGCAAAAACTTTGAAGTTTCCGCTTCGGACGGTGTTAATGCTATGGGTACAGCTAAAAGGACGGTCAGATGCGTTGTAACATGCGATTTGCGCCATTGTCAATAAACTCTGCCGATAA
>JACCVS010000664.1 GCA_013698055.1 Acidobacteriota bacterium | reverse complement strand
AGCGAGCAAGCCGCGCCGAACGCCACAGATATTCTGAAAGGCAATGGAGTGAATCGCGCGGCGAGAATGCCCAGCGCGAAAGACGCAGCCAGGACGGCAAGCGGATGAGGAAGAAAGGTCGGCTGGTGAGAAGCAGCTGCGCGCATGAATAAGCTACTTGAGAATTGAAACGGATAGCTTCAAATCCGATTTTGCGATAATGGACACCCGTCACTCTGTTTTGAGGTGCGCGACGGTTTCCACGTGATGAGTCTGTGGGAACATATCAAATGCAGCGATGGAGTCAAGCCTGTAGCCGCGTGCGGCAAGAATTTTGAGATCGCGCGCGAGCGTCGCCGGGTCGCAGGAGACGTATGAGATGTGCCGGGGCTGAAGCGCGAGGATGCCCTCTATTGCGCCATCCTCGGCTCCGGCGCGCGGCGGGTCGAGCAGCACGAAATCAACGGGCGCGAGCCTCTCGCTATTCTCGGCCAGCCAGTCCCCAACTCTGTTGATTTCAAAAACTGCGTTATCGAGAAGCGCGCCTTCCAGATTACGGCGCGCATAGCTGATGGCAGCAGCGTTCGCCTCGACGCCCAAGACACGCGTGAAGCGGTGCGCCAGAGGAAGCGTGAACAGCCCCACGCCGCAATAGAGATCAATCGCCGTCTCGCCCCGCGCGTCGCTTACTGCGGCGGCAATCAAAGGTTCCAGCAGCTCGTGGTTGATTTGAAAGAAACCTTCGGCGCTGAAGCGGTAATGATGCTTGCCGATGCGGCGGCTCACTTCGCGCGTCGGGTGTCCGGGCACGGGAGGCGCAAGCGAAGCTCCGTCAGCGCCCGCGACGGCCTGAATCTCCGTCGCTTCCTCCGGCAACAAGCTCTCGTTCATCTGCCCGCGCAGGCTCTCTAACGTCTCCTGCAAAGATGGAACGAGGACGGGACATGCTGCGACATCGCAGACACGATGAGAGGCGCGCTCAAAATAACCGAGATGTTTCTTTTGCGGATCGTGCTGCCATTGGGCGCGTGAACGATACTGCCAGATGTTGGGAGAAGCTGTGATCGGAATTTCGCCCGTGAATTCAATCTGCGCGATGCGGCGCAAGCAGTCGCGGATGATCTCGACTTTGGCTGCGAGCTGCGCTTCGTAGCTGAGCTGCTGAAAGTCGCATCCGCCGCACAGGCCGAAGTAAGGACACAATGGAGTAACGCGAACGGGTGAGGGTGAAATGATCTCTGCAATCGAAGCGAAGGCCACGCGTCCCTGCACGCGCTTGATTCGCACAAACGCACGATCTCCCGGTGCGGCCAACTCGACCAGCAGGGTGCGACCGTCGGCATGAGCTAAGCCAGCGCCGCCCGGCAGGATGCGCTCAATTGTGACTTCGACAAGCGCATCCGCAGGCTGCTCCCTTCGCGGCTTGTGGCTGAACCCTGTGCGATTGCGCTTCTGCTTCCTCATTTTGGAGACTCGCTAAATCGAACCTGACAAGATTGGGATAGACGGAAAAGCATCATCCACGCGCGTCACACGAACAGCACGAAACAGAGACACGAAATTTCGTGCGTTTGGCTTCGTGTTATTTCGTGTAACTTCGTGGTTCACCTGTTCCTCGTGTGTCAATCTCGTGTGATTTGATTTAGAGGTAGAACAAGCTAAGGCGCGGCAACCCGTGCGCGTCGCGCAGCCGTTTGAGGAGCAAATTATCAAGCGTCTGCTCGAAGACGGGGCGTTCCATCCGGCTGAGATATGGCTGCAACTGTTCTCCGGCGGCAACCCGCGCCGATGCCAACTCGTTCGCCGGAAGATTGGCAAGTAAGGCTTCATCAAGCAGCTTTTCCAGAGATGTGAGCGAATCTTCCAGTTTCTCTGCGTTCGGGCGGGCGGCGCTGGCGAAGTCTTCCTCCAACTCCTTCAAGCGCGAAGCCGCACGAGAGAGGGCATCACAGAAATCATCCTTGCGTGATTTCTTCCGCTCGTCGCAAATCATCAGGAGCGATGCACGCGCTCCATTAAGATGTTCGAGTATGGCGGCGCGCGGGAAAGGCAAGCGAGCATCTTCTGTCCTCTTCTCGACGATCTTCTCCCCGTTTTTCTCTCCTTCCGCCGCTCCGAGTTGCGCTTCCATCCATTCGGCGTATTGCGCTTCAACTTCCTCCTGGCAATACAGCAGCGATTTGACTGTTCGCCGCCTCGGCTTCGCGTTGTATGAATCGAAGGCGTGCTCGATTCCGCGCAACGCGACGTGCAGCGGCACGCCCATCTCCTTCCAACTCTCGATCAACGCCCAGTCCATCGAGCTGAGTAGGAGATGCTTGCCCCGGCGACGGATAAAAGTGTCTTCGATTTCAGTGAAATAGTTAAAGTAGTTCATGGTGATAAGTGATAAGTGATGGGTGATAGGAGAAACGCTTTGACCTATTACTTATCACCCATCACTTATCACTTGTCTTTCGTACACCAATCTTAAACCTTCGAGCGTCAGTGTGCCGTCAATCGTGCTGATGAGTTCGGAGCCGGTGGCGATGAGAGAGGCCAGACCGCCGGTCGCGACGACTCGTGTGGAAGAACCGAGTTCTTCGAGCATTCGCCGCAGGATTCCGTCTACCAATCCGACGAAGCCATAGTAAAGGCCAGATTGCATGGAGCCGATGGTTGATGAGCCGATGACGGATTCCGGGCGCTTGATCTCGACGGGCGGCAAACGCGCCGCTCGCTGAAACAGAGCCTCGCTTGAGATGCTGATGCCTGGCGTGATGACGCCGCCCAGATACCTACTTTGCGCGTCAATGGCGTTGAAGGTCGTCGCCGTCCCGAAATCCACGACGATGCAGGGTGCGCCGTATTTGTGAATCGCCGCGACCGCATCAACGAGACGATCCGCGCCGACATCCGACGGCGGATTATAGAGAATCTCCAGCCCCATATCGGTTGTATGGTCAATCATCAGCGGCGTGAGATTGAAATAGACCTCGGACATTCTCTTCAGCGTGTAGTTCAGCGGCGGGACGACCGACGCGATGACGACAGCCGTGATCGCTTTGTAATCAATTCCGGCGAACTCGAACAGGTTGCGAGCATAGACGCCGTACTCGTCCACCGTCCGCACGCGCGCCGTCGTCAAACGCCAATGCGTGACAAGCTCATCGCCGTTGAAGACGCCAAGCGTCGTGTTGGTATTTCCGGTATCAATAACTAGAAGCATGGTTGAAGTGCAGGAGTCAGGAGACAGAATACAGAAGCCAGAATGAAAGGCTGAAACACGCTTTTGTTTTTATTCTGACTCCTGACTCCTGGATTCTGAATTCTGTTTTACCGCTGTACCTGCGCGTAAGCTGGTGATGTCTCCTGCGCGGATAATTCTGATCTCTCCTGTGAAAGTTTCTACACGCAAAGCGCCGTCAGGTTCAAGGCCGCGCGTCCATCCATCGAAACTTTCTGCGGCCAG
>JACCVS010000649.1 GCA_013698055.1 Acidobacteriota bacterium | reverse complement strand
CGCACGAGCCGCACGCGATTGTTAAGAACATTGACACGTCGAAAGCTCTCGCGCTTCCCGGCGTTGTGGCCGTCATCACAGGCAAAGATTTGCCCATCTCTTACGGCATTCTTCCTGTCAGCCAGGACGAGCACGCGCTGTCCGTTGAAAAGGTGCGCTTCATCGGCGACCCCGTAGCGGCAGTTGCCGCTGTGGATGAAGACACGGCGTTCGACGCGATGAATTTAATCGAGGTCAAATACGAAAAACTTCAAACCATCACGAACATCGAAGAGGCCATCAACATTGACGAGCCGCGCATCCACGAGTATGGCGACGCAGCAAACATCCATAAAAAAGTCTCACTCGAATTCGGCGACATGGACGAGGGTTTCGCGGAGGCAGACCTCATTCGTGAAGATGTCATGTTTTTTGAAGGCAACACCCACCTGCCGATGGAGCAGCACGCGGCTGTCGCGCACTTCGACCCGGACGGAAAACTTACCCTCTGGAGTTCGACGCAGACGCCGCACTACGTTCATCGCGCTCTCGCCAAGACGCTAGAACTGCCTGCGAGTCACGTGCGCGTCATCGCCACGCCGAATGGCGGTGGCTTTGGCGGCAAAAGCGATCCTTTCAACCATGAGATCGTAGTCAGCAAGCTCTCGATGATGACAGGCCGTCCCGTCAAAATCACCTTGACGCGCGAAGAAGTCTTCTACTGCCATCGCGGACGCCATCCCGTCTTGATGAAAATCAAAACCGGCGTCAAAAAAGACGGCTCGATCACCGCGATGGATTTTCAATCGTTCCTTGACGGCGGCGCATACGGCTCTTACGGTGTCGCCTCAACCTTCTACACGGGCGCGCTGCAAACCGTCACTTACAACATTCCGCGCTACAAGTTTCGTGGCCTGCGCGCTTTCACGAACAAGCCACCGTGCGGTCCCAAACGTGGTCACGGAACACCACAGCCACGTTTTGCTCTCGAAGTCCAACTCGATAAGATAGCCGAGCAGCTTAAGCTCGATCCGGTGGAGATACGCCGCAAGCATCTCGTCCCGCCCTTCTCCGTGACGGCCAATTACCTGCGTATCGGCAGTATGGGACTCGGAGCCTGCATAGATAAAATAGTCGAAGGCTCTGACTGGAAGAAGAAGTTTTCTAACTGGGATAGAGTGAATCGAAAGCTGCCCGAAGGCAAAGGCATCGGCATCGCGTGCAGCTCGTACATCTGCGGGGCGGGATTACCTATTTACTGGAACAACATGCCGCACAGCGGAGTTCAACTGCGCCTTGATCGTCAGGGCGGCGTCTGCGTTCAATGCGGCTCAACCGACATCGGGCAAGGCTCCGATTCCATCCTCGCCTACATCGTGGCGGAAGTGCTTGGCATTGACCCCTTCGACATTCGCGTCATCACAGCCGACACGGATTTGACGCCCGTTGACCTCGGCAGCTATTCGAGCCGCGTCACGCTGATGACGGGCAACGCCGCGCTTCAGGCGGCGGAGCGCGCCCGCGAGCTTTTGACGCTTGCTGTCGGGGAAAAGCTTGGCGTTCCCGCCGTGAATCTTTCGCTCGCGGAGCGCCGCGTCTTCGATGTCGAGAACCCTGAAACAGGCATGACTTTCGCAGAAGCGGTCGTGCTTGCCGAATCGAAGTTCGGCACTATCGGCACGGTCGGCTCATACACGCCGCCGCGCTCGCCCGGTCACTTCAAAGGCGCAGGCGTCGGCCCATCACCCGCTTACAGCTATTCGGCTGCCATCGCGGAAGTTGATGTTGACGCCGAGACGGGCATCATCACGGTCGAGCGCGTTTACATCGGCCACGATATCGGGCAATCAATCAACCCCGTGCTGGTCATGGGGCAGGTCGAAGGCTCCGTCTATATGGGCTTGGGCGAGGCTTTGATGGAAGAGATGACTTACCGCGCCAACCGCAACGTCGTGCATAAATTCCCTTCCTTGTTGGAATACAAGAGTCCGACGACGCTTGAGATGTGCGATGTCGTGACGTACCTCATCGAAGACGCCGACCCGAACGGCCC
>JACCVS010000635.1 GCA_013698055.1 Acidobacteriota bacterium | reverse complement strand
AATAAGAGAAAATCTGTTGAAGCGGTTCTCCGCCTTATCATTCTGGATTCTGGATTCTGACTCCTGAATTCTGTTTTAAGAACCTTATCCATCCGAAGGCTGCGGGGACATGAAAGCCGGGTTCCTCCGTGTGCGTCGGTCGCCATGCGAGGTAGCCGCGCGTTGGGTCTGCGCCGACACATCGAAAAAGGTTGCCGCGCCATCGGTCATTGGCTTGCGGCACGCGTCCCAGTGCTTCCCACGGCACGCGCATCGCAATCATAATATTGCTCTCGGTCACGCGGGCAGCGGCGGTCATGCCTGAATGGAAATCCCAGTCGCTCTCTCGCTCACCCAGCCTCTGGCACACTGCTACGTCAAGCCATTCGCCTGTCGGCGCAGCTTCAAACTCGAAATAGCACTCGGGTTGGCTCGCATCCGGCGCGATGAAAAGCTCGCACACGTCTCGATCCCACAACCCAAGCGTCTTCTGCTTCGTCTGCGGATGAAGGTTTATGACGAGCGGCTCGGTCTGATGACAGACGAAGCGAACGCACAGTGCTGCCTTTGACCAGAGAAGGCGCGCTTCCGCGTGGCGACCAATTGGCGCATCTTCGCCTGACCAATATCGCTTGATAGCTACGACATGCGCTGTATTCCACGCTGGATGATCCAAATCGCTTGCGGCTACGTCGGCGGACGTATAGCTTGCTTCGATTGTGTTGTCCGATTCTTTCTCTTCCAGCGGTTCGGAGGTCATCGCTTAATTTATTTGAAAATCGCGCCGTACTTACGCGAGGTAGTAAGCCGGAGGTCAAGTGCTCAGGCAGAATGATTTATTAAAGATCGCCTTATGCTAGGCTTTCTGGTAGGGAACAATAATGCTCACAAGCATCGGAAAGTGCTTCTTATTCAGTGTTACCAAATCCGCCTCCTTGACTTCGGCGGTAGCAGCGATAATCGCATCTGCTAATCCTACGCCGTGGCTCTTCCCATAATCCCGGCGATTTAGACCTCCTATACCGGCAATCGTCTCGCCAACAGAAACTATTTCAAAGGCCGCAATAAAATATTCCAGCGCCTCCCGCTCTTCTCCCTCACGAACACCTGCATACAGTTCTGCGACTGTCACGGCGGAGATTAATGGTGGTTCTGTTAAGCCTTCTAAATATCCAACAGCCTCCGCTTGACCACGTAGGTAATCAATTAACACATCAGTGTCTATCAGTAGTTGCTTGGCCATAGGGATTGGTGACTATAGTTAAACTCTATTCCATTCACGCCGGAGTTCCTCTAGCTCAGGTAAATCTTGGCGATCTCTCCAGATACCGCGGGCTTTCTGCATAAAGATACGACGGTCTTTCTTTTGAAACTCCCTTATAAAATGATTTACTGCTTCATGAATTAGTTGACTCTCTGTCTTACCGCTCTGCTGAGCTATTTCTTGAAGCGCGCTACGCTCATGGTCTGTTAATTTAATTTCTGTTTCGCTCATAACGTGTACCTCTCTCCTGCCTGTAGTTCGAGTAATGTATCTGCTTGTCTTTCAGTAAGCAAGGCTTTTGACTTTGCTGACATTAAGACGGAAGAGCCTCAATTTGGTTATAACCTACTCAGTACAAACTCCTAACCCAGCCACCATCCACCTGCAAAGTCACGCCCGTGATGTAAGACGCGCGCTCGGAGGCGAGAAAGGCCACTGCCGCCGCGATCTCTTCGGGGACGGCAGAGCGACGCATGGGGATTTCCGCTGCCCTCATCTCCATCAATTCTTCTTTCGTCTTCCCGGTCGCCTTAGCCTTCGCTTCGGTCAGCTCCTCCTGTCGCTCGGTCTGCGTGTAACCGGGCGCGACCGAATTGACCGTCACGTTATCAGCGGCGATTTCGGCGGATAAAGTCTTCGCCCAGCCGGTCAAGCCTGCGCGGATGGTGTTGGAGAGCAGCAAACCCATAATCGGCTGCTTGACGGAGATGGAAGTGATGTTGACGATGCGTCCCCAACGCCGCTCGCGCATAGAGGGCACGACGAGTTGCGCGAGCCTGATGGCCGAGAGCGCATTCAACTCGAACGCGCGGCGATACATCTCAAGGTCTGCGTCGGCGAACGTGGCGGCGGGCGGGCCGCCTGCGTTGGTCACTAGGATGTCAACTTTTCCTCCTCTCTCCTCAGTCAGACGAACAAAACGCGCGGTCTCTTCGTCATTGGTTACATCAGCGCGCACGCCTACGACTTCCGCGCCCGTTTCCCTGGCTATTTGTTCGGCTGCTGCACGCGCTTTTTGCTCATCGCGCGAGCAGAGAAAGACGCGCACACCTTCACGCGCCAGTTCACGCGCGGCAGCAAAGCCAATGCCTCGACTCGCGGCGGCGACAATCGCCACGCGATCACGTATTCCCAAATCCATCGTCAAGCTCTCCTTGTTTGTTCAAATGCTTCGAGACAGGCCGTAAGAAGCCGGGACGGATCGTCACCATGAAGAACGCAAGCGTCCGTCTGTTTCGGGAAAACTTTCAGTAGCCGCTCGGCTTCATCAGCCACGCCACCCGTTCCTGTCAGGCATCCGATCACGCGCCCTTCGTCATGCGCGATGGTGAACTCGTTGAGCGACCCCCAAGAGCCTCCGATGAAAAGCGCTATCTCGCATGAGCGGACGAGCACTACATTTCTGCCTTTGAGTCCGAAGCCCGTATAGATGATCGAGTCGCAAGAGTCGAGCGGCAATTCGTAAACTTCGATGTGCTCACGCTCATTGCTCGCAGGCGAGATGCCGATGTGAAATGCTCCCGCCGCGCGTGCGCTCTTGCCGACGATGTGAGTCAAGCCCGTCGTCGCGCCCGTCAGCAGCAAACAATCACGCGCCGCGATCTCGCGCCCCAACATCTCGGCCTTTTCACGAACAGCATCCGCCACGCCGTCCGGCAGCGTATCGTTAGCTGAACCCATGACCCCAACCTTGATTTTCATTCTTGCCCGACCACTTCGCTCCTGCGCTCAAGCAGGATGACATCACGCCACGTTCCGCTCAGCTTTCCGATCCGCTCGCGCCTGCCGACTTCACGAAAGCCGCATTTCCGGTGAAGCGCGAGGCTCGCGTCGTTTTCCGAGATTATCCCTGCCTGCAAAGTCCAGATTCCGTGTTGCTCCGAACAAATGATGAGCGCTTCAAGCAAGCTCAAGCCGATGCCTCTGCCTCTAAAACTTTTGGTGACGTAGACGCTCACTTCCGCGACGCCTGAATAAACCCGCCTGCTTGAAACCTGACTCAGCGCCGCCCACCCGCTGATCGTTTCATTTGCTCTGGCGACGAGCCTGCAATGCGGTAGATGGCTCGAATCCCACCCCTCCCAATCGGGCGCTTCCATCTCAAGTGTGGCTTGCCCGGTCGAGATGCCTTCCAGATAAACTGAGCGTACCTGATCCCAGTCGCCCGCCTCCATCCTGCCAATAATGGATTCTATCTTTGTCATCAAAGCCTGCGGCCTTCCATTGCGAAATATGGATTGAAAAGCGATTCCGTGACGCTCTTAAATCCGCAATCAGCGCTAGGAAATCAAGTTGGGGGTTGTCCCACAGACTTCTGATACCAACGATGCCACTTGCGTTTACCGCACTTTGGACACTTGAGCAGAGTTCTTTTACCAACCGACTTCCCCCCGTATCTGATACCTCCAAGTTCCCATACCGAACGCTCATGCCCACACGGACATTGAACTATCCAGTCACGTGATCCGGCCTCCAGCGCCGCCATAGTATCCTTTGGCAGCAGAGCCGCAAACAGCCTTTGAAAGAATCCCATAGCCCTCACCTCATAGCTTCGACAGTCTCCTCAAATCGCTTGTTCGTTTCAATCGTTTCTTCCGCTTGCTCGCCTCGCCCATTATTCCACCAACGCCGTGTCGCAAACCAGAGCAGCCCGGGGATGAAAAAGAAGATTCCGATGCCGATGGTGATTGTGCGCGGGGAGTAGTGAAAGCGGTCAAGCAACTCGCCAACCGCGTAATTCGAGGCGGCCATCGTCAGGGTGAGTAGCGCCAATTCCGCGGCGAAAACACGCCCGCGAAAGTTGTCCTCGACGGCTCGCTGCAAAAGCACTGTGGAGTTGACCCAGAGAATGCTGCCGCCCGCGTGCGCCAGCATCAGCACGATGATCGCCAGCGCGAAATTAATCGCGCCACCAAAAGCCATGTACCCGACGCCCCCAATAAGAAACGCAATGCCTATTCCTGTCTGCATACCCTCGCGCGTTTCGCCGGAGACGCGGCGCATGGCGATGGGACCGATGGCCGTGCCGATGCCGCGCGCTGCGTAAAGAACGCCGATGCCGATAGCGGCCTCGCCTCCAATAGGGAAAATCTTTTCCCCGAAAACAGCGAGCAGGGTAAGGATGCCGCCGCCCACTCCCCACGCAGGTTTGACCATCATCAACGCAAAGACGCGCGGACGCTGCCAGACGTAACGCGCGCCTTCGAGAGTGTCCGTGATGCCGAGCGCTTTACCGATTGTGAGTTTGCTCTTAATGCGCGCCGGGCGATGCGGAAAGCGAACGCTCGCGACGAGCAGCGCCGAGACGATGTAAGTCAACGAATCGAGAATGAACGCGGCATCAGTGCCGAACCATCCGGTGACAACGCCACCGAACGCCGCGCCCAGCGTGAGCATCGCAGACCAGGTGACGGAAGAGATAGCGTTGGCGGCGAGCAGTTCGCGTTCCGAGACGATTGACGGAATGACAGCCGTCTTCGCAGGCTCGAAGAACGTCGAGAAGACGAGTTGCAGGATGGTCAAGGTATAAACGAGCCAGACGTGCTCGGGGCGGCGCACGAAAAGAAAACCTAGCACCACGATTGCCCGCAGGATGTCGGACACGATCATGATGTGGCGGCGGCTGAAACGATCAGCCACCACACCGGAGAGCGGCCCGACGATGAAGCTTGGAAGAAAACGTGCGACGAGCAAAAGGCCGACGGCGCGACCTGAGCCGGTCAACGTGAGCAGCAGCGAGTAGAGCGCGATGGTGTTGAACCAGTCGCCGAGTTGACTGACGACCTGCCCCAGCCAGAGCTGCCGAAAATTGCGATTGCTCCGAAGCAGCTCAAGATAACCCGAAGGTCGCTCCGGCCCCACACCTGTACTCAACGCCTCGCCCAATAGCTTGACCGCCCCAAAAGAGAAGTTACAAATAAAAGATAGAGGGTGCATCGCCGCACAGAAAAAAGCAAGGAACGCAGTAGGCAGAAGGCGGAAGGCAGAAAGCAGGAAGAACCATAGCGACATCAGGCATCGAGCTGTTGTCTTTTAACTGCCTACTGCCTTCCGCCTTCTGCCTACTGTTTTTCTGACCGACATTTTCACTTTGACCTGTCAGCTTGATTATTCAACGCAAACGGCTGCGCCCATTTGAAAAGCGTTTTGTGACGCTAAGTTCGCTGTTCACGTAAGTTCGCCTTTCACAATGTGTATGTGGGAAGCGCGGCACACGGCTTGTTATGTAATGGGCGCGGCTCGAAGCGCTCACAAGGTGCTTCACGAACTCACCGCACGGAGTTCGACAGCCGCACCAATTGACATGGGTTGGGCGCTTCTTCCGAGATAGACGTGCGAAGGGAGAAACGTTCAACGGAATACTCACCCCAAACTGGCGCGCAAGAGTGCCCCTCGAACGCGCCACTTGCCCCGTCCCGCGCCGGAAGCGAGAGTTGAATTTGCTCCTTAACTCTCGTTTCCGGCAAAGGACATTTTGAGAGTTTGTCTGTTGGCGCAAGCAGGTTACCAAGCAGTGAAATCGCCACGGGCGTGGTTGAAACGAGAATGAGAGTGGAAATGATTAACAGGATAGGCAGGATGAGGAAAGCAACATCAGGCACACTTGAGCTGCCTGATCTCTTTAATCTCGACAACCCTGTGTCAGCCCCATCTCCATCTTTCGTAGCTCGATTCAGGTTCTATCAAAGGTATACCGGTATTCCTCAAACAAAGATTTCAACTTTTACTGTGGTCATAGGGACTGGAGCGGGCAAGTGAAACTTCCGGGAATGTACGCCTTGAGGGAAAATCGTTCGTCCCGCAGCCTCTGGTGTAACAGTTACCTGTTAACCGGCCTGACCTGCATTGCGGCGGCGTGCGCAGCCGCCCTGATCTACGGGGCGATCACAGCCTTCGGCTTTCTCTATGTCTTGCTGGGCGCTCCCATTATCGCCGCGACTTACGTGACCTATAGGGTCTTCTTCGAGCGCGTCAATGAAAAGACAATTGAAGCTGATGATTTGAGCCGTCTTCATCTGGCAACGGTCGAGGCGCTCGCCACGGCGATTGATGCCAAAGACCAGACGACGCATTGCCACGTTCGCCGCGTGCAGCTTTATGCCGCCGGAATGGGCAAAGTCTTTAACCTTTCGGCAAGCGAGATCGAAGCTCTCAAGGCTGGCGCTCTGCTTCACGATATTGGCAAGCTCGCCGTGCCAGATCACATCCTGAACAAGCCGGGACGATTGACCACCGCCGAGTTCGAGCGCATGAAGGTGCATACGACCGTTGGCGCACAGATACTTGAGCGAGTGAATTTCCCGTACCCGGTCGTGCCCATCGTCCGTCATCATCACGAGCAATGGAACGGTCTGGGCTATCCCGATGCGCTCAAGGGCGATGATATTCCCTTGACGGCTCGCATCCTCTCGGTCGTTGACTGCTTCGATTCGGTGCGCGAGGATCGCCCCTATCGTCGCGGGATGACGCGCGAAGAGGCCAAAGCGTTACTGCTGCGCGGAGCCGGAAACCACTTCGACCCGAAGGTCGTCAACAACTTTCTCATAAACCTCCCACGCTTTGAAGCAGAGATAGCAGAACTCAATCTGGAGCAGCAAGGGTCAACCAGCGGCGAGTGCGAATCACGCTCCCTGATCGAAGCCGATATTCATCAGACCAAAGAGCGGCCTTCCATTCTGGCTTATGACCAGATTAAGAACGCGCATCACGAAGTTTATGCGCTCTACGAGATTGCGCGCACCTTCGGCTCGTCGCTCGACATCGAAGACACCCTCTCGATTCTCGTCAACAAGGTCGGCCACGTCGTTCCATTCGACACCTGCGTTGTCTATCTTTACGACGATCTGAAGGCTTACGCGACCGCTTCGCACGTCGCGGGCAAGAACGCGCAGGTCTTGCGCGACCGCTGCGTTGCGCCCGGTGAAGGCGTGACCGGATTCGCACTCTCGAATCGTCGTTCGATTAGCCGCATTGATCCGAAGCTGGACTTCGACGGTATTCATCTCGGCGAAGACGGCGAGTATCGCGCGATGGCTGCGCTGCCTCTCGTCAAAGACGAACGGCTGCTCGGCGCGATCTCCGTTTATTCGATGGAGCTTGAAGAATACACGGACGATCACATGCGCCTTCTGGAAACCGTCACGAGGCTGGCGTCGGACGCGCTTTTCAATGCGATGCATCACGCCGAAGCGGAATCACACGCGATGACCGACCCGCTGACGGGACTCCCGAACGCGCGCTCTATGTACCTGCGCTTCGAGCAGGAGGGCGCACGCGCACGCCGCACCAAACGCCCGTTCCAGGTCATCATGCTCGATTTAGACGAGTTCAAGCAGGTCAATGACACCTTCGGTCATCGCACCGGAGACAAAATGCTGCGCGAGGTTGCGCGCATCATTCAGGGTCAATTGCGCGAGTATGATTTCCTCTCGCGCTATGCTGGTGACGAGTTTGTCGCCATCGTGCAGGACTTGGTAGGCGAGCAGGTTGAAGAATTGTGCGAGCGAATTGAAAGCGCCGTCGCGAAGTTTTCGCTGCACGTCCGTGCCGATCACGACGCGCGCGTCGGCATCAGCGTCGGCTCTGCCACCTACGGCATTGACGGCGAGACGCTCGACCAACTTTTAATCACCGCCGATCAGGCCATGTATGCGGCCAAGTCCAGCCATAAAACAGAGCGCCGCGCCCGGCTCGAAGCAAATGTGGAACCCGTCATGGACCTCAATACGGGTAAACTTACCTCGGCGGCAATAAACTAAACGGGGAGTAAATGGTAAATCGTAAATAGTGAAAAGCTGTTTTATCTATGCACCATTTACCATTTACGATGTTTTGATATGAGCTATCACATTCTTCACCAGTTCGATGAGCAATGGCTTGCCGAGCTAAAGCATGACACCACAAAGGGAAACAATCGAAAGAGTCTTTTGGATTCTTTGGACGATGAGCATCCGCACGTCCGCCGCGCTAAACTCGCCGCGCACGAAAGCAAACGGTGGGCAATCGTCGCCGCAGGGATTCTGCTCGCCACTTTCGCCCTCCTCTTCTCGATTGACGCCAGCCGTCGAGCCGAAGCCTTACAGCAACGCGTTGATGCGTTGGAGCAGACCCCAAGGAAGTAAAAGCCGGTCAATAGTGAATGGTCAATGGTGAATGGAGACAAGCGTTCTTTCCCTTCACCATTGACCATTTACTATTGACCAGTTCTTGACAAACCTGACAGCATCGCATTCAATCCTTCACGGCCTGAATTGAAAGGCGAAAGGGAAAGCTGCCGGTGATTGTTCGAGCGTGCTTTATCTTTTGCTTTCTACCTTTTTCCTTTTGCCCTGCTTTCAATGTCATCTCCTTCCAGGACAATTGCTGCTAATGCCACGCTGCTCATCGTTGACGATGAGTTGAGCGTACGCCGCCGCCTGCGCCAGATTTTCGAGGGCGCGGGGCACCGCGCTATTCTCGCGCCGGACGCGCCCAAGGCTCTCAGCCTGCTGCACCGTGAGCATTGTGATCTGATTATCCTCGATGTCGAGATGCCAGGCGTTGACGGTCTCGCTCTGTGCCGCCTCCTGCGGGCACAGGCCGCGACAAAGCAATTGCCGATCGTCATCTTTTCCGCCCGAGATGATGAGAATCGCAAGGTCGAAGCCTTTGCTGCCGGAGCGGATGATTACATCGTCAAGCCTTCGACCGCGCGCGAGATTCTCACACGCATCAGCGCGCACCTCGAAACGGCACAGCGGGAGTGGGCGCTCGTCGGCAGCAATCTCGAACTGAGGTTCCTGGCCGATTTAGGGCGCGGACTTTTGCGTGCGCTTGAGCCTGAGCAGGTCGTGCGCCACGTGGCGGGCGCGACCTTCGAAAGCACGGGTGCATCTCTTTGCGCTGCTGCCGTTCTCAATGCAAATCAGGAACTGCCGGTCATCGCTTGCGCCTTTGATCGCGAAGGAAGCGCGGAAGACGACGCTCTGATTTACATAGAGCGTTTGAAAGCATGGCTCGCTTCGCCAGCCTCTTCGACATCCGTCCTGCTGGATGATCGTGACGACTTTTTCCTTCGTGATGATAAGCATCGAGTTGAATATGCTGCGCCGTTGCGCTTCGGCGGGCGCACTAAAGGCGTCATCGTCGTTGGGTTCGACAGTCCCAATGATTGCGGCGAGACGCAGGCGAGGCTGGTTGATGCGGCGGCGCAGCAGGCCGCGCTCGCTACACACGTCGCCACGCTTTACCAGGCGGCTCGCCAATCTTCCGCGACGCTGGCGAAAGAGGTCGAGCGGCGCACGGCGGAGGCCGAAGCGCAGCGTCGTTTCACGGAAGCGATTATTGACAGCCTGCCGCTTTCGCTCTATGCGATTGACCGCGACTACCGCATCGTCGCCTGGAACCGTAATCGAGAACTGGGCGGGCAGGGCATCCCGCGTGGCAGGGCGCTGGGTCGAAACATCTTCGACGTGCTGACAAGGCAGCGACGCGATGTTCTTGAGCGAGAATTCGCGCGCGCCTTCGAGACAGGCGAGATTGAGCGTATCGAGCAGGAGACCGCTGGCGCTGACGGCGAAAGGCATCACTGGCTGGTCAGCAAAATCCCGATGCGCGCCAGCGATGGCCACGAAGTCAGCCACGTTATTACCGTCGGCGAAGACAACACGGCGCGAGTCGAGGCCAACCGTGCCGTCGCGCGCGCCGAAAAGCTCGCCGCCGTCGGTCGCCTCGCCGCAGGCGTCGTTCATGAAATTAATAATCCGCTGGCGACCATCTCCG
>JACCVS010000628.1 GCA_013698055.1 Acidobacteriota bacterium | reverse complement strand
CGAAGCGTCCGCAGCGCGAGCCTATGACGTTGATCTCGTCAACGACAATGCGCGTCGTCTCCATCCGTGTCGCCCCCTTAAAAGTTGACTTCAGAACGAGCGTGCCGCGCGGGCGCAACAGCAAGAGTGCGAGCGCAAAGCCCGACTCAGCGCCGGATGCCTCGACCGCCACGTCGAACTCGCGCGCGCGTCCCTCTATCTTATCAAGAGTAGTCGTCTCGATTCCGCGCGCGGCAGCGATTCGTAACTTCTCAGGATGCTTGCCGATGAGCAGCACGGCGTGGCTTGAGAGCGCGAGCGCCTGCGCGCACAACAGTCCGAGTTTTCCATCGCCGATCACGGCGACGCGAGTCTCTTTCTCTACCGGGATGCGCTCCGTAATTCCGTAAGCGGCGGCGAGCGGCTCGCAGAATACTGCCCGCTCATCTGGCACATCATCAGGCACTGGGAGAAGATTCGCGACGGGTAATTTTAGAAACTCCGCGTGAGCGCCGTCTCGACCGACGATGCCCAGCACCGTGCGCTTCTGGCAATGGCGTGGATCGCCGCCAGCGCACAGAGCGCAACGCCCGCAGCCCGCGTTGATCTCACCGACCACGCGCCGCCCGACAAGGTGTTGTTGTGCTTCGGGGACGCTTTCAACCACGCCGACGAACTCATGCCCAATCGTGCCCTCAAACCCCGCGTAGCCGCGCACGATCTCCACGTCCGTGTTGCAAATCCCGCTCAACGTCACGCGCACGACGGCTTCTTCCGCGCTTCGCGGCTTCGCAATATCCGTGACGGCCAACTGGCCGCTTTCATAACGTAAAGCAAGCATAAAAACAGAATCCAGAATTCAGGAGTCAGGAGTCAGAATGAAAGGCGGCAGCCCGCTTTTGCTTTTATTCTGAATTCTGGATTCTGACTCCTGAATTCTGTTTTTCAAAAACTTTTCGTCCTCGCGTACACGTTTCCGGTGCTGAGTTCGATGGTTTGTTGGCGTCCTGAGACGTTGATGGGCAAGCGCCATTCGACGTTCTGCGAGCCTGAGAGCATGGCGTGCAGCCACCATCGGCCTGGTGTGACCATGAGGGTCGCCTGTCCGCGCTCATCCAGTTGCGCCTTGACGGGGACGCGTCCCTGCATCCGCTCATTCAGAAAATCTTCAAAGCGCACACCGGGGCGCGGCTCAAAGCCGTACTCGCGCTGCACAGCCGAGAGGTCAACCGGGTAAAGCTGCACGGGAATGCTTACCGTCGCGCTTGTGTCTCGCGGCGAAGGCCGGAGAACGATGAGAAGCGTCGTCTCACCCGCCGCGTCGTTCGCCGCCTCAATCCCGCCGCCCGGCAGATGACGATAAACGTTCCACACCGACCCGACGAGAGCGACCAGAAGCGCCCCGCGCAAGATAACGATGACGATGTTATAGGCAGGACTTCGCGTGTTCACTTCAGGTAGGCCGGTTAATCAGATTATTCTCGCTTAAGGCTGTTTCAAGCTCTTCATTACTCGGGACTGAGAGAATATGCTCGCCGAGTTTCACCGTTGGCTTGCGTTCCTTGCCATCGTTTTGTTCTCTTACCCACTGGGCTGCCTGCTCGTCCTGCTCGATATCTATATAATCATGAGCCACACCCAGAGTCTTCAATTGCTCAAGCGTGCGCACGGTGTCGCCGCACCAGCCTGCGCCGTAAACTTTCACCTTATCCATTTCGTTTCTCCCTTATTTGATCGTTCGCACATATAATAGCGAAGCCGAGCGCATTTGTATAAACGGTTTCTTCGAATGATGAAATTAACAGACAAACAATTAGCGCGATATGAAGAGGATGGCTTTCTGCTCGTCGAGAATTTCACGACCCCGGACGAGTGCGACGCTTTGCGCGAGCGAGCCGCAGAACTCGTCGCGGAGTACGATCCTTCTGACTACATTTCGATCTTCTCCACGCATGAGCAAACGCGCACGAGCGATGATTACTTTCTCAACTCCGGCGATAAGATTCGCTTCTTCTTCGAGGAAGAGGCTTTCGACGCGGAAAATCGTTTGCGGCACAGCAAGGAACGCTCGATTAACAAGATCGGCCACGCTCTGCACGACCTCGATCCGGTCTTCAATCATTTCTCCCGCTCACCGAAGCTGGCCGCGCTCATCTCCAATCTCGGATACAAACAACCCCTGCTCATCCAGTCAATGTACATCTTCAAGCAGCCCGGCATCGGCGGCGAAGTTACATGCCATCAAGACGCCTCGTTCCTCTACACAGAACCGATGAGCGTCACCGGCCTCTGGTTCGCGCTTGAAGACGCGACCCGTGAGAACGGCTGCCTGTGGGCGTTTCCGGGCGGGCACAAGCACGGCCTCAAATCGCGCTTCCTGCGCGCCGAGGGCGGCGGCACTCGCTTTGAGGTCTACGACTCGACAGCATGGCCGCTCGACGAACTCGTTCCGCTTGAAGTAAAGAAGGGAACGCTCATCCTCCTCAACGGGCTGCTCCCGCACATGAGCCTCGTCAACAGATCGCCCAGATCGCGCCACGCCTACACGCTGCATGTCATCGAAAGCGATTGCCATTACCCGGCTGACAACTGGCTGCAACGCGCGCCGGGGATGCCGCTGCGAGGATTCAAAATAAGTGATGGATGGTGAGTTATAAGGAGAAACAAAGCACATCAGAGAAAAAGGCATGAAAGAAGGAATACTATCAAGGCAGCGGGTTGAGTAAGTCGTTGGGCTACGCCGCTTATAGCAGTGAGTCAAAACCTAAAGAAAATTCAATTGCCGCACGGACTTCATGCATCTTCACATTAATTCCCCAGGCTCCCGCGAGCGCGCTGAAGATGGGCACGTAGTGAAGGAAATCTAATGCGAGGAGCAGAAGCGCGAGCGACATCACGCGCACGCCCAACCTTTTGGGAAGAAAGCCGGATCATCGAACCCAAAGGTTAATGCTCATAAAATTACTCGCTTCGCTTGCCGCAAGCCTTGTGATTTACTAAGCTGAATTTATCGAAACTGTTGTTGGCCGCCCTGAACGAATGAGCGCGCACCGCGAGGTGAAATCTTTTGCTTGATTCCCAGATGGATAAATTCCGCGACGAGTGCGGGGTGTTCGGCATTTTCGGCCATCCGGAGGCGGCGCGGCTCACCTATCTCGGTCTCTACGCCTTGCAGCATCGTGGGCAGGAATCCTGCGGCATCGTCTCAAGCGATGGCGCGTTGCTTCGCTCGGAGC
>JACCVS010000624.1 GCA_013698055.1 Acidobacteriota bacterium | reverse complement strand
GCGCGCCTGGCGGTTGCGCGTAAGGCGGCGGTGGCTGCTGCTGTTGTCCGGGTTGCTGCGGGTACGGCGGCTGCGGATAAGGGGGCTGCTGTTGAAATGGCTGCGGCGCAGGCGGCTGCCCATAGGGCTGCGCGGGTGGTTGACCGTAAGGTTGCTGCGGCTGCGCGTATGGTGGTTGCGGCGGCGCACTTGGCCTTTGTTGTTGCGGGGGCTGCATGTGCGGTGACGCGGGCTGTTGTGGCGGATGAGGCGGCGGCTGTGGTGGTGGCGGTTGTCCGGCGGGCGGCCTCTGCGCCGCTTCGCGCGGCTGTGTTATTTCTTCGAGCGGCGCGCCTGCCATGTCGCGGCGCGTTTCCATCTCCGCAAGGCTGGGCGGAGGCGTTGCTGCTTGAGGCTGCTCGACGCGCGCCACAATCATCTGCGGCCCGCCCGCACCGAATTGCACGCGCGCGCCCTGGACAACTTCCGTCGGCTCCATGATCCGTTGACCGTTAAGGAAAGTGCCGAAACTAGAATTGGTGTCAACGAGCAGGCAGCGCCCGTTCTTGAAACGAAACTCGGCGTGCTTGCGCGAAACCATCGGCCATTCCGTTTGATTGAAAACGATGTGGCAGTCTGCCGGGTCGCGTCCGATCTTAACGGCGGGATGCTCGTAGGCGCGCTCCGGGGGTACTGGCTGTCCATTGCGCTCTTCTATCAGAACGATTTTCATGTTGTTTACCTGGGGGTCAGTTTTGGGATCTAAACTAAAGAGTTCCTAATTGCTTCCCATCCTCGAAGAATTCATCTTGAACGAATTGAGAATGACTGGAAGCTCGCCTTTGATGCCGACATCGTCAGCGCTCGTCAATTCGGGAGCGAGCGAGGTCGTGAGCATCAGGAGCTGGATGCCGTTCTTTTTTCCTTCCGCGCCGGGTGGTAGAAAGATCACGCGCCCCCAGAACGTAATGTCACCTTTCTCCGTTCCTTTCGCCTCACCCTGAAAACGAAATTCGTAACCCTTGATTTCATTGACGGTCGTCTCGCCCTCGGAGACCACTTCAAATTCCGGAAGGGTTTTGGAGAATTTATCTTTCGCAAGTCCAACAGCCTGCTTGAAAAGTCCTTCGCTGTCGGTTTCAAATGTCCCGCTGCTCTTGTACCAACTGACGGCGAAATTTTCCTGCGTGAAGTCGGGCGGCAATCTTCTTTCAACCTGGACGAAGTTGCTCGCTCCCGCCACTCCCATCTTCGGGTCTTTCTCCCATGTGTTCGGGTAATAGAACGAGAAGTCGGAAAAATTCTCGGCGAGCTTTCCGTCGAGGCTCGCGCTGGAATTGACGAACTCGGTGGCGTTCGGCGGCGGTGGCGCAGTTGGCGGTGGGATAGCATCCACATTCGCGTTCGCGCTTGTGTTCGAGTTGTCATTCGCGTTCGCGCTCGCATTAGCGTTCGCATTCACATTGGCGACGTTTGCATTGCCGCCTGTTGTCGATTCGCCCTTTTTGTAGATCAGGAAATACCACGCGGCTGCCCCGCCGAGCAGTACGAGCACGACCAGGCCCGCGATTAAAGGCATCCGGCTCGACTTCTTACCTGCAACCTGAGCAGGCTGCTGCGGGTGCTGCTGCTGTTGCTGTCGCCCGGCCTGCTGGTACTGCTGATCCGGCGCGTATTGCTGCGGTGGCTGTGCCGTCTGTGGAGGCATGGGCGCGGAGATGGTCGGCGCGGACAAAGCGGGTGTTGGCGGCGGCGGTTGATAATACTGCTGCTGTTGCTGTGATGGCGGCGGCGCGGGTGGTGGCTGATTAAAAGCGATGGTCGGCTGGCTCTCACGCGCTGACGTTTGCGCCGAGGATTCAGGTTGATGAGTCGGAGGCGGCGTCGCGGCTTGCCCTGTTCCTCTGGGACGAAGCTCCGAAGTCGGGGCAGACATGACCGTCTTGCTCAGATCAGGCCGCATCACCGTCGCCTCGGGGTCAAACGGATCGGTCAGAACCGTCTGGTTCAGATCATAAGCCGTCGGCGCTTGTTCGCTCGCCGCTTGATCCTGCAGCACGAGACGCCCGCCATCATGAGTGCAAAATTTCTGCGTATCTGTTTCGTAAGTGCGACCACATTTTGGGCAATGTAGCATAGCAAGAGGAAGGGATGAGGGAGGGGGTTAAGGGATGAGGGATGAGGGATGAGGGATGAAGTAAAGAGAGAAGGCAGTAGGCCGTAAGCAGTGAGCAGAACAATCGAGATGTTCTCCGCCTTCCGCTTTCTGCCTTCTGCCGTCCGCTTTCTCTTGTTTCATCCCTCATCCCTCATCCCTCATCCCTCATCGTCCTCTCTCATCCCTCCGTTCCCTCCTTTTATCTCGTCTTCGCCTTCGCCTGGAGGCCGGAGTTGTTGGGATCGAGTTGCAGCGCGCGCTGATAAGCTCTGAGCGCGTCCGCTTTACGATCCGCCTTCATATAACCGTCGCCGACGCCTTCAAAACCGAATGCGCCCGCCAGTTGTTTCCGCTCGCCTGCGCTGGCCACATCCACCGCGCGATTGTAAATCTTCTCCGCGTCTTCGTAGCGATCCTTAGCCAGATAAGCAGAGCCGAGAACAGGATAAGGCGCGAAACTTCGTGGACTGATTTCGATGGCCTTCTTCAACATCTGCTCGGCTTCGTCATACACCTGCCTGACGACGAGAGAGCGACCCAGCAGGTAAAGCGCGCTCGGGCTGTTGGCGTCAATCTCAAGCGCGCGGCGCAGCACAGACTCTGAATCGTGCCAGCGCTGCTCGGATTGCAAAGACTCGGCTATCAGAACGTGCGTCGGAGCATCTTTTGCCAGCTCAATAGCTCGCGCGTAGAGTGGCTGGGCTTCGCTCTTGCGTCCCGTCTTACTGAGCAAGCCAGCAAGGTGAACGTGAGCCACGGCAAACTGCGAATCAAGCTCGATGGCGCGGCGATAAGCCTGCTCGACATCTGTGCTCGATAACCCACGCTCTTCGAGAGCCGCACCGAGACGGTCGTAAGCGACCGCGTTGGTGGATTGAATCTGGATGGCGCGCCGCGCAGCCTGTTCAGCATCAAGCAGGCGTCGGGCGTTAGCGCCGCCCGCGCGAGGCTGA
>JACCVS010000611.1 GCA_013698055.1 Acidobacteriota bacterium | reverse complement strand
CAGGACTGCCCTTTGACGAGTGGAGTCTCATTCGCACAGCTCACACCGAAAGACATCGCTCCGGTATGGACGCGCGCGCGCGGCGTGAAAGCGTTGACGGGGCTTTTGAAGTTCGTCGCCCGCGCCTCGTTGATGGCGAGCGTATCCTGCTCATTGATGATGTCTATACCACCGGAGCGACAGTCTCCTCATGCGCGGGCGCGCTCCGTACAGCAGGCGCGCAAGAAGTGTTCGTGCTCACGGTCGCACGACCGGTATAGATGTTAGATATCAGATGACGGATGCAGGTGAAAAGCCAAAGCTAACATCTGGCATCTGACATCTGACATCTGTATGATGTGCTTATGAAAACCTTATACGATCCGATTGAGCCATACGATCAAGGCACGCTGGCGGTCTCGCCCGTCCACACCATTTATTATGAGCAGTGCGGCAATCCGCAGGGGCAGCCTGTAGTCTTTCTGCATGGTGGCCCCGGCGGCGGGATTGTTGAAGATTACCGGCGATACTTCGATCCGAAAGTATATCGCGCTGTCCTTTTTGACCAGCGCGGCTCGGGCAAAAGCACGCCGCACGCGAGCCTCGAAGACAATACGACGTGGCATCTCGTCTCGGACATCGAAAGCTTGCGCGAGCATCTGGGGATAGAAAGCTGGCAGGTCTTCGGCGGCTCGTGGGGCAGCACGCTCTCGCTGGCTTACGCTCAGAAGCATCCTGAAAAAGTTCGCCAACTCGTCCTGCGCGGCATCTTTCTTTGTCGCCCGAAAGAGATTCGCTGGTTTTATCAGGAAGGCGCGAGCGCCATCTTCGCGGACGTATGGGAAGAATATCTGAAAGTCATTCCCGAAGAAGAGCGCGACGATATGGTGAGCGCTTACTACCGCCGGCTGACGAGCGACGACGAGCAAGTGAAGCTCGAAGCCGCACGCGCGTGGAGCATCTGGGAGGGAAGCACATCGAAGCTCTTTTTCGATTACAACATGATCGAGAAGTTTAACGATGCGGAGTTCGCCCTCGCATTTGCGCGCATCGAGTGCCACTACTTCATGAACAATGCCTTCTTCGACACGGACAACTACCTGATTGAAAACGTTGACAAGATTCGCCGTATCCCGGCAGTGATTGTACAGGGGCGATATGATGTCGTCTGCCCGATGATGAGCGCGTGGGAATTGCACCGCGCATGGCCGGAAGCCGAGCTTCAGATTATCCCGGACGCCGGGCATTCAGCCACCGAGCCGGGGATAATCAGCGCGCTCGTTGACGCGACTGATCGTTTCAGAGAAGCGCGATGAAAGAAAGGCCAAGTGCCATGCGCTTCTGAGCCTCGAACTTACGCAATTGTTTTGGCTGACCCATTGGCAGATGTAAAGGAATAGTTTTTTGACACTTTCGCCCGCACTCCCGTAATATCAGAAGGCAATATGAATGGACGAGTCCTAGTCCTGAATGCTTCTTTCGAGCCAATCAACGTGTGTACCGAACGGCGCGCGGTGGTGATGATTTTCAAAGGTGTCGCGCGCATGGAAGAGCACAACGGCCACATGCTCCATTCGGCAAAGCTCGCGTTGCACGCGCCTTCGGTTATTCGCCTGACCGATTACATACACATCCCGTTTGAGCGCCGCTCACTTTCACGTAAGAACATTCTGTTGCGCGACCATTCGACTTGCCAGTATTGCGGTAAACAGAATTCACCTGCGGAACTGACGCTTGATCATGTTCATCCGCGCTCGCGCGGTGGCGACTCGACGTGGGACAATCTGGTGGCGTGCTGCAAACGCTGCAATCATCGCAAGGGCAGCCGGACGCCGGAAGAGGCCGGGATGCATCTTCTGCGCCGCCCGCGCGGTTTCTCTTTGCATGTCAATCGCCAGATCATGCGTTATCTCGGGCGAGCTGACGAGACTTGGCGCAAGTATCTTTTTTACGAGTCGGATGACGGACAGTAGTAACTTTGTGATTTAGTTTCGCGGCTCGGGCTGAAATTCCCGGATGATGCCGCAGAAGGAATTTACGTGATGAACAAAATGGCACTTGGTTATCAAGAACTGCTTATTATCCTTGCTATCATCGTCGTGCTTTTCGGGGCGAGCCGCCTGCCGCAGCTTGCTAAAGCATTGGGGCAGAGCAAGCGCGCTTTCAAAGAAGGGCAGGACGAAGCTGAGGAAGAGGCACGTATCGAAGCGTCGAAACGGCGGGAACGACTGCGGACATCGGAATCGGATACAGTAGAAGAAGATGAGTTAGCAAGCGATAAGTATTCCGCCAGAAAATCTCGTTAGATGAGAAGTAAAGCGCGGTAACATTGTGCCGCGCCGCCAACTTCCGGCTATAGCGGGCAAAGCAATCCGAGTTGGATGAGGGGACGAGAAATATTTCTCGTCCCCTTCGATTTTAGCGCATAAGATATTGAACCAGGAAATAAGCGCCAACAGCCGCCAGT
>JACCVS010000213.1 GCA_013698055.1 Acidobacteriota bacterium | reverse complement strand
CGCCCTGCATTACGATCTCAGTCGTCATCATCGAACGCTGCTTTCGGCAGCCGCTCTGCTCCACGATCTGGGCTATCACATCGCGAGCGAGTCGCACCACAAGCACGCTCTTTATCTCATCAAGAATTCCGAGTTGACGGGCTTCTCCGAAGCCGAGCGTGAAGTCATCGCCAACGTTGCGCGCTATCACCGGGGCGCTTTGCCGAAAGAGCGGCATCCTGATTACGCCGCGCTGGGCGAGCAGGATCGCGCGACCGTCTGGCAGCTTGGATCAATTCTGCGCGTGGCCGATGCCTTCGACCGCAGCCACGATGGTAGCGTGCGCGATTTGCGCTGCGAGAGCCAAGGCAAGATATTTCACATCCAGCTTCGGAGCGCACATAGTTGCGACAGAGAAATCTGGGCTGCTGAACAGAAACGCGACATGTTTGAATTGGCTTTCGGCTGCAAGCTGACTCTCAACCGCCGCGCTCTGGCTCGGAGAGCGTGAACGAACAGCAGGAATCAGGAGCCAGAATCCAGAATCCAGAATGAAGAGGCTGAAACCGCTTTTCTTTTATTCTGACTCCCGAATTCTGGATTCTGGATTCTGTATTACCTTATGGCTAAAGCGAAAGACATTGAAGGACTCAATTATGGAGCAGGCGCGGGTGACGGCGTCCGGCTTATTTTGCGCTCGCGGTTTGAAGAGATGCGTGGGTATCGCGATGCTGCGCTCGACTGGAGCGACATCGAAGGCGTTCACGACATGCGCGTCGCGTCGCGTCGCTTGCGGAGCGCACTTCGTGATTTCACGCCTTACTTGCGCGAACGTAAATTGCTGCGCTTGAATAGAGCTTTGAAGAAAGTCGCCGATACGCTCGGCGCTGTGCGCGATCAGGATGTGGCTATCATAGCTTTGGAGAAACTGGCGGCAAACGCGCCTTCGGAGTTGTCGGCAGGTATCGCACAGTTTGCGAATAAGCGGCGGCTAAAACGTGACATCGCCCGCTCTGAGCTTGCACGAGCGATAACGGATGCAGCGTTGGCGAAGCTGGAAAAAGAGTTCAACACTGCCCTCGAAGATGGGTTAAAAGGTTCCCGCAGGCACAAGACTGCGGGCAATAGCCGGAAAACCGCTGAAAGATTGAGTTGCCGCGATGCCGGACGTGAAGTTATCACGGTGAGGTTTGGGGAACTGCAAGATTTGAGTGAGAGTCTTTACAGGCCACACAGAGTAAAACCGCTTCACGACATGCGGATTGCAGCCAAGCGGCTGCGCTACGCTATCGAGCTATTTGCTCCGTGTTGGAACAAGCCGCTCGCCTCATCTGCCAAAGAGATTGCGAAGATGCAGGACTCGCTCGGCGAGCTTCACGATTGCGACGTGTGGATTGACGAGATTGGCGCGGTGCTTCGAGAAACGGAATGGGAAGCGGCGAGTGATGCCGCAAGTACACCCGATGGCGAAAAAGTAGGCGGCACCACTTCAACTGAAGACGCAGGTTCTGATGAAGCTAAAGCAGGAAATAGAAGCGCCGCCATCTGGCTGTTGGATTATTTCGTCAAAGAACGCACCCAGCACTATAGAGACGCGCTGGCGCGCTGGCACGATTGGGAGGAAGGCGACTTTCACGCCCGGCTCACTGCTCTTCTTCAGAATGAAATATCCGCAGCCGACTTTACCCCGGCGGCTTTAACTCCTGCCGAAGCCGTCGCCGCCGACATTGAACAACGATAAATCGGACTCATTTGTAGGAGCAGGTCTTGTCTCTGCCGTCTTTGTTAACGTCAGCGCAGTTAATGTCAGCAAACGAGCAGGGACAAGCCATTTCCCTACACTCTTCCTGCCTCGAAAGCGTTGAAAAAGTGAATCTTGCCTTATATTCCCTTCCGTGCCCGCTTGGGAATAATGGTTGCTGCTACTACAATAGGCATCGAAGCAAATCTCTCCCGCTAATTGCTATTAAGGAAAATCGGGCGCAGACTTTTAACTGATGATGCTCCGCGCAGGTTTTGTTAAATTCAGCGATTAAGCTTCCTGGGCGTTCTTGGAAAACTTCAGTAATAATTGTGATTCAATCTTTCAAGTAGGGTATTTTACGCGAATCGAATGACAACAGGTGAAAGCAAGCAATCTCTATCAGGAGATGAAAGCCGGGGCAATGCTGCGTTAGCGCCGTTGCCGACGGACTTGCGTGGAGCGGATTTCCTCTTTAACCGCGAGTTGAGCTTGCTGGAATTTCATCGCCGCGTTCTGGAAGAAGCGCTTGACGAGAGTCAACCGCTGCTCGAACGACTCAAATTCCTCTCAATCTTTTCAACCAATGTGGACGAGCTTTTCATGATCCGCGTTTCCGGTTTGAAAGAAGCTCTCGAAGAAGATGTGCAGGAAGTCTCGCCTGACGGCATGACGATCACGGAGCAGCTCAAAGCGATTAAAGAGCGGCTGATGGCGATGGTGGCCGAGCAGATGCGCTGCCTGCGCGAGGATATTCTGCCAGGTCTCAAATCCGAGGGCGTCGAGATCGTGCCTTA
>JACCVS010000586.1 GCA_013698055.1 Acidobacteriota bacterium | reverse complement strand
TACGCCGCTCGCGTCCAAACGAATGAGCCTCTCGACGCGCTGCTCTACATTGACAGCAAGACGTACTTACCGGGCGACATTCTGACCAAAGTTGACCGGATGAGCATGGCCGCCTCGCTCGAAACGCGCGCCCCGCTCTTGGATCACAAGCTGATAGAGTTCGTCACCCGCATCCCGGCCTCAATGAAGATGAGGGGGCTGGAAACCAAGCACATTCTGAAACGCGCCGTGCAGGATTTAGTGCCGCCGGAGATTCTTGACCGTCCCAAGCAGGGCTTCGGCGTTCCTCTTCAGCAGTGGATTAACAGTCAACTACGCGGGCGCATCCGTGAAACTTTGACCAGCCAGCGCGCACGCACGCGTGGTTACGTCGAGCCGCGTTACGTGGACTTGCTGCTCGACGAGCACGAGCGCAACCGGCGCGATCATTCCTCGCAATTATGGGCGCTCTTCATGCTCGAACTCTGGCACAGGCTATTTCAGGATGAAGAACATGCGCCTCGTCGTGAGAAAGAGGCCGAGATTATTTGCGCCTGAGGGCGTTGACGCTTGAACCGGCGAGAGAGGCCGAAACACTTTGGCAGATTAACATCTGCTAAAAACTTTGATGGAGAAGCGATTGAAGACTGTACTTCAATTCATCAACAGCTTTCACACGGGCGGCTCCGAGCGCCAGGCGGTGCAGCTTGCGCGCCTGTTGAGCGAGAGTGGTCGTTACCGTTTGCGCGTCGCGTGTCTGGACGGGGGCGGCGTGTTGCGTGAAGAGATTGAGCGTCTGAACTTAAACGAAATCCCCGAATACCCTCTGACGAGTTTTTACGACCGCAACATGCTGGCTCAGCTTCGCCGCTCAGCCGCGTACATGCGCGAGCAGAAAATTGATGTCGTGCAGACACATGATTTTTACACGAACGTTTTCGGCATTCTAGCCGCTCGGTTAGCACGTGTGCCCGTGCGGATCAGTTCGCGCCGCGAGACCGCAGGGATGCGTACTCAAGCGCAGAAAAAGGTCGAGCGCGGGATATATCGCCTGTCTCATCGAATCGTCGCTAACTCGGAAGCTGTTCGTCAACAACTTATGGCTGAAGGCGTGACTGATTCCAGGATTGTAACTGTCTATAACGGGCTGGACTTGGGGCGCGTTCAGCCGAGCCTCAGCCGTGATGAGGCGCTTGAGCATTTCAATCTTCCGCGCGGAGACGCTCGCCTCTTCGTCACGATTGTTGCCAACCTGCGACACGATGTGAAAGATCATCCGACATTCCTGCGCGCTGCCAGACGCGTGCATCTGGAAGTGCCCGAAGCAGCTTTCGTGATTGCGGGAGAAGGCGAGCTGACAAACAAGATGCGCGCTCTGGCGGCTGAGCTTGGCCTTGAGCGAGATGTTTTCTTGACAGGGCGCTGCGACCGGGTAGCAGACTTGCTAGCCATCTCAGACGTGTGCGTCTTAAGCTCGCGCGCCGAAGGATTCTCGAATTCAATTCTGGAATACATGGCGGCTGGCCGTCCGGTTGTTGCCACACGTGTCGGCGGCGCGAGCGAGGCCATTGTGGAAGGAGAGACAGGTTATCTGGTCGCAGCGGGTGACGATGAGCAAATGGCCGCGCGAATCGTCGCGCTGCTGCGCGATGCGGGGGGAGCGCGCCGCATGGGTCAGCGTGGGCGAGAAATCGTCGAACAAAAATTTTCGTGCGAGGCGCAGCTTAATCGCACCGTCTCCCTCTACGATCAGTTGCTGACGACGACACGCGACGCGCACGCGCAAAAACTTGAGGGTGTGCGCCGCGAAAGCGCTTAGCAAAAGGAATCTCCGTTACGGAAAATATTTCGACACGAACCAAGTGATGAACAACGGCAGCAAGAAACATACACAAATCGCGCAAGCTGAAGCTCCCGCCACAAACGGCGAGACGCCGCCGCTGCGTGTTCTCATCATCGCGCCTTCGTTCGACATTCTTGGCGGACAGTCGGTGCAGGCTGCGCGGTTGCTTGAGCGCTTGCGAGATGAGCCTTCTCTGGACGTTTCGTTTCTGCCGATCAATCCGCCGTTTCCGGGTTTGCTGAAGAGAATACAATCAGTCAAGTACGTGCGCTCGATCAGGACGACGTTTCTCTACTGGATGACACTGCTCGCGCGGGTTCGCAAATATGATGTGCTACATATTTACTCCGCTTCTTACCTCTCTTTCGTAGTCTCGCCGACGCCCGCTCTCTTAGTCGCCAAACTTTACGGCAAAAAGACTGTGCTGAATTATCACAGCGGCCAGGCCGCAGACCATCTCGAACGGTGGGGACGCACCGCGATTCCGACGCTTCGTCTGGCCGACACGATCATCGTTCAGTCGAATTACCTGGTGGAAATCTTCGCCCGCTACGGCCTCCGAACGCGCCCCATCTTCAACCACATCGAGACGGAAAATTTTCATTTCCGCGAGCGCCGATTGTTGCGCCCGGTATTTCTGTCGAACCGCAATCTTGAGCCTCACTATAACGTCGGCTGTGTCTTGCGCGCCTTCGCGCTGGTGCAGCAACGCTTCCCGGATGCGCGCCTGACGGTGGTCGGCGATGGCAGCCAGCGCATTGAGCTTGAAAGACTGGCGGGTGAGCTAAATCTGCGCCAGACAAAGTTCACTGGCCTCGTCGCGCCTGGCAGAATGCCCGAGTTGTATGGCGAGGCTGACATCTATCTCAACGGGTCGGAAATTGACAATATGCCCCTTTCGATTCTGGAATCATTCGCGGCGGGGCTGCCCGTCGTGACGACGGATGCGGGCGGCATTCCATTTCTCGTCAACGACGGCGAGACGGGCATGATTGTTCGTAAGGGCGATTATGAAGCGATGGCCGCCCGAGCCATTCGATTACTAGAAGATAATGAACTGGCGATGAAGATTGCCTATCATGCACGCGAAGAAGTTAATCGTTATTCATGGGAAGCCGTGCGCGGCCAGTGGCTCGCGGCTTATCAAGAATTGTCGTGCGAAACCGCAATGAGCAAGAGTGAACGGGCGGTGTACGATGGTGGTGTGCCCACCAAGGAATAGGCACAAAGTAATTTTAGCTTCGGGTTGTAGCCGAAACACGTTTTGGCAGGAGAGCGGAGAGCATGGAACGTAAGAAAGTATTACTGGTTGAGCTGAACGAACTGACCTGGAATCTGATTGATCCTTTGATCGAGCAGGGCAAGCTCCCGACTTTCGCTCGCCTGAAGAGCGAGGGAACATGGGCTTCTCCCATGAGCGTGGACACACCGCCGCAGATGGACCCCTGGATTACCTGGACGACCGTTTATACGGGTCGTCCGCAGGCAGATCACAACGTCTTCTTTTTACAGCAGCCGCCGGAGACCATCCGCGCACCCCGTATCTGGGAGATTTGCCACGAGCAAGGATTGAGCGTCGGCGTTTATGGCAGTCTTTGCTCGTGGCCGCCACAGCCCGTCAAAGGCTTTTATGTGCCGGATACTTTTGCGCCCGATCTGACGACCACTCCCGCGGGGCTGAGTCCCATCCAGCAATTGAACCTGACCTACACGCGTTCTATCCGGTTGCCTGCCGATCAGGACGGGCTGATGTTCAAGGCGAAGCTCGGCTCGCAATTGCTGAAATTGGGGTTGAGCGCCTCAAGCATCACACGCATCGTGCGCCAACTCGCGAGCGAGCGCCGCAATGCGACCTTGCGCTGGCGGCGCGTGGCGTTGCAGCCCGTCGTGAATTTCGATTTCTTCAGCCGCCTGTACCGCCGCCACCGCCCCGCGTTTGCGACTTTCCATACTAACCACGTCGCGCATTACATGCACACTTACTGGAAAGCCATGCAGCCGGAAATTTTCCCGCAGCCGACTTCCCCCGAAGAAGTGCGCGATTACGGAAAAGTGATCGAGTACGGCTATCGCTCGGCGGACGAGTTGTTAAAGAACATGCTCTCGTTGCTGGATGAGGACACGATCCTCGTCGTCGCTTCCAGTATGGGGCAGAAACCATTCATTAGCCCGCTCAAGAAGGGGAAGCGCATCGGCCAGCCGCGCTCGCTGGAACGCTTGATGGAGATTCTCGACGTACAGGATCGCGTCAAGACGCTGATGACCATGTCCGGGCAATTCAACGTCTATCCCGATTCGGCGGAGTCGAAAGAAGTTGTCCTCAATAATCTCAATGCCGCCTACATTGATGAGCCGGATCGCCCGATGTTTTACATAGACACGCTCGAAGACAGTTTCACTGTGAACCTGCGCCACTACGACGAGACGACGGACGAGTCGCGCTGCTACTTTCCGCACAAAGGTGAGGATGTCTCATTCCGCTTCGAGGATTTGGTTTACAACACGGGACTGGTCAAATCCGGCTGTCACGACGAGAAGGGAATCATGATGCTTTACGGAACGGGGATCAAGCCGGGCGAGCACATCGCTGAATCTAATAACTTAGACATCGCGCCGACGCTGCTGACCCTGCTCGGACTGCCCGTGCAAACGGAGATGAAAGGGCGCGTGTTGCGCGAAGCATTTTCGGGATGAGTACTGTTCTCAAAAAATTGGGAAAGCTCCGGGGTCGCAGCCTCGCTGAGTTGCGCCAGCGAGGCGCGCAGTTTCTCGCTGCCCGCGAGGAGCGTTTCGGCGTGTCGTCGCGGGCGCGTCTGCCCAGCGATGTGGAGTTTTTCAAGATGCTTGAAACTCCACGCGGCGAACATGCAATCACCTCTGCTGAAGCCTTGCTCGATCATTTTCGCACCCGCACTCCCCACAGGTTCTTCGCCGCTTTCGCCGACCCGCAAGAGACGCGCGCGGAGTTACGCCGCCGCTTTGGAGCGAGCAGCCGGGATGCATTGATAGAGCGAGCGCGCCGCATCACCGAGGGGCATTTCGATTTACTGGGACTGCGCGATCTCTCTTTCGGCAATCCTCCGGACTGGCATCTCGAACCCGTCGCAAACAAGCGCGCGCCGCTCGTGCATTGGAGCCGCATCAACTACCTGGATGCTGAGGTGGCGGGCGATAAAAAGATCACCTGGGAATTGAACCGTCATCAATACTTCGCCACGCTGGGTCGCGCCTACTGGCATACCGGCGACGAGCGCTATGCCGAAACCTTCGCCGCTCATCTGGAATCATGGATGAAAGAGAACCCACCGAAACTCGGCATCAACTGGGCGAGCAGCCTCGAAGTCTCTTTCCGCGCCATCTCTTGGCTCTGGGCTTTACATTTCTTCAAAGAGTCAGCGCATCTCGCGCCTGCGCTTTACTCGCGCGCACTGAAATTTCTCTACCTTCATGCGACGCATCTTGAGACATATCTTTCAATCTATTTCAGTCCGAACACGCACCTGACGGG
>JACCVS010000570.1 GCA_013698055.1 Acidobacteriota bacterium | reverse complement strand
CATCTCCTCGCGCGGCGTCGAGCGAACATCGAGACCCTGTTGATTGATGGGAGGAAGAATGGTTTCAGTCGTTGACATCAAAGGTAATACTCCTCGCTTGATTGCCGGGTGATATTACAAGAGCGGGAAGTAATAATGCAAAATGCAAACTTGAAAATGTAAAAGCAGAGGCGGAAGCCAATTTCATAATCAGCTTCCGCCTCACTTTTGCAATTTACATTTTTAATTTTGCATTGACCTTACGCTCCGGCGCTGCCGGCTTTCTCCAGCGCGCGGATGCGGTCGTGCGCTTCTTTGACCTGCGTGAATTGCCGCTGGATGACTGATTGAAGATTAGTGGGTAAGGTCGCATTCATCGCGTCTTTGTAATTCTTGACGGCTGAATCTTCGCCGCGCTCGCATTCTGCAATGACCGCGGCTTCGTCTTCGCCGGTCACGGTAGACTTGATGTTGATCCAACCGCGATGAAGCGTCGCGGCGACGCTGCCCGTATCTTCCGGATCGCCTCCCAGATTGCGAACTTCCGACTGTAGCTCGGCGGCAAACTGCGCGCGCTGCTGCGAGTAGGTATTAAAGAGCGTCTTCAACTCAGAGTTTTTGACGCCATCCGCAGCGGTGCGAAATCCGTTTTCGCCGTCCTTGCAGGTTTCAATTAAATTGTTGAGTGTCGAGATGACGTTGTCGTTATCCATAGCCATTTACTTCTTTCTCCTTGCTTGAGTTTTAGTGCCAGGAGCAACGCTTATTTGAAAGTCGTTGCCCAAAATTATTACGGTCTGACCGCTGCCGTTGGGTTGCTTCCGGCGGCAAACAGCTTGACGAGAATCAGTCCCGCGACGAAGCCGCCGACGTGCGCCATGAAGGCCACGCCACCGCCGGAGTTCGGTCCCGCCGAGATGACGCCGTATGCTTGAACCAACTGCAAGACGAACCACATCCCAATGGCGACAATCGCGGGCACTGACGTTAGCATCCTGAGCAGGATCACCTTCACCTGCCGCTTCGGGAACAGCACCAGATAGCCACCCATGACGCCTGAGATTGCTCCCGAAGCTCCGAGACTCGGGATGAAGACATTGTCGCCAAAGGTGAACGTCGAGATGACATGCGCCAGTGATGCGACCAATCCTGTCACGAGATAGAAGATTAAATACTTAAAACGTCCCATCCGGTTTTCGAGATTGTCACCAAATATCCACAAAAAGAGCATGTTGCCCAAGAGATGCATCCAGCCCCCATGCATGAACATGGAAGTCAGCAACGTGATGTAAACCGGGCTGGGCGTTTCTCCCAGATTGATTACGCCTTCCTGCGTCCCCACCTTGATGGGAACAGGGCCTTTGACATCCTGCCCAGTGCGAATCTCTTCGGGAACGGTCGCGAAAGAAGAGGTGAATTTGTTATCACCCGTCGCGCCTTGCAGCAGAACGAAGACGAGAATGTTAATCGCGATGAGCACGTAATTGACGATGGGCGCAGTTGTGCGGTCGGAATTGTCATCGCCTATTGGAAAGATCATTTTGCAGGTTCCTCACATCAAAGGCGCACGCCTTGCGGTAAACCTGACCGAAAGGCGGCGCGCATGTTCAACATTAGCTATCGCGAGGTTCTGAGCCGCCATGACAAGAGATTGGGCAGCACGGCTAATTCGATTTGCTTAATGCACCTACTGTTCCGTTGAAGTAAGGGATTGATAAAACTTGGAAGCGCGCAGCAAATTACTCTGCTACTCGTTTTCATGCCTCATCAGGAGCGAACAAAACACCGCAGTCAAGTCTCATTCTCATACACTCGCGCATTTCGCGGGCATGATTTCATTCCGCCCTCATTTGGCAGCAGGATGCCCCTCGCAAGAAGAGTTGCAGGCATCAAGCGATTGCTAAAATCTCATTCCAGTTGGTAGTAGACCGCGCGGAGCGTTTCTCAAATTTCGTCTTCCATCGCTGCTCAACTCCGACGATGCCGAACTTAATGGTATCGCGCCCCATCCGGGCATTGATCCGGTCAACTGCCCGGATCAGACTTCTCGACTTAACCCATTGCTTATCATTATTCATTCTGATTGTCATCGGACTCGCAGGCGCTAAAGCATTCAACAACACACCGGCAGACTTAAACTTGCAGCCCGCCCGGTAAAGTTTCTCAATACACTTCATCGAACGCTCAAGCAATTCGGGCGTTGTGTCGGTAGGGTAAGCCATTTCGATTGTCGCCGAGTCCGCATAATACGGAGCATCTTTAGCGAAGCGATTGGTGGCTACGAAAACTGTGATTGCGCCTGCCACCAGTTTGTTCTTTCGTAATCTTTCAGCAACGCGAACAGTAAAAGTCGCGACGGCTTCGCGCAAATCTGAAAGCGTCTCGACCGAATGGCCGAATGAGCGTGAACAGGTCAGACTCTTCTTTGCAGGCGGGAAACTTTCAAGCGGCAGACAGCTATTTCCACGCAACTCTTCGACGATGCGCGCGCCGACGACTGTTAAAGTTTTCCGCGCCCATCGAATGTCAACATCTCTGAACTGCTTTGCGTTTGTGATGCCGTGACTATTGAGCAGTTTCGCATACTGTCGTCCGATTCCCCAGAGGTTTCCGACCGGAGTGCATTCCAGCGCGTGGTCTTGATATGGCGAGCATGACAGGTCTAACACGCCCTTTGCTTTCTCCGATTTCTTCGCCAGATTGTTGGCCAGTTTCGCCAACGTCTTTGTCTCGGCCATTCCGATAGAGATGGGGATGCCCGTCCACTGATAAATCGTCTGCCGTATCTTCCGCCCGAAGTCACTGAGCGAGCCGGACGCAACGTTGTGCTCAAGATTCAGAAAGGCTTCATCAATCGAGTAAAGCTCTATCTCCGGCGTGAAGTCCTGAAGCACGCTCATCACCCTGTGCGACATATCACTGTACAGAGCATAATTCGATGAAAGCACTTGAACGTCATGAGCATCAATGATGTGCTGCGCCTGAAAGAGAGGGACACCCATCTTGATGCCCAGCGCCTTGGCTTCATTCGACCTTGCCACAACGCAGCCATCATTATTCGAGAGCACAACCACCGGACGATTCACCAGCCTGGCGTTAAAGACACGCTCGCAGGAGACGTAGAAGTTGTTACAGTCGCACAGTGCGAAGATTGCGGCCATAGCGTTAATGAGGTCGAATAGACCAGAGCACTTTCCCCCAGACTTCGAAGTCCATCTCTTCGGTTATCTCTATCGGCGAATATGATTCGTTCGTTGCCAGTAAGCTCAGCTTGCCATGTTGGAGACTGAGTTTCTTCACCGTAAAGTCATTGAAGATTCTAACCACCACCACATCTCCATCTTCGGCTTCGCAGGCGCGATCAACAACGAGAATGTCGCCTTCTTTAATCTCATCCTCCATCGAGTCGCCAATGACGCGCATGTAAAACGTGGCCGCCGGGTGCTTGATCAAATGACGATTGAGGTCAAGGCGGCCTTCGATCCAATCCTCTGCCGGTGAAGGAAAGCCAGCCGAGATACGCGCCACAAAAAGCGGGCGCAGCAAACGCACTCTTCCGTTATATGTCCCGATCACCGCGACATTCATGTGTGACACGTCCTTCGATAGATGAAACAAGTTGGAAGGATTCTACTGACGAACTTTTGAAATGGCAATAGTTTTCTTCGATAAACGTGTTGGACGAATTTAGCGGGCGAAGTACGCAGGACTTCAGCCGCCTGCGCGCAGGCATTCAACCTGAGCGCCATGAAGATACTTGAGAGCCTGGCTATCGCAGGTCGGCTGCAAAGACTTGTTGGGCATCTTGCGTTGAATAACAGTAATCGCTTTGATACATTCTCGAGGTAATCTATAAATTAAGAGATAGAGGCTATGGCAGAATTTCAGTATGTTTCAGATGAAAGCGGCAATACCTGTCGGCGTGATCGTCCCACTCGGATTGTGGCGCGTTATTGAGTCCGAAAAAGAAACGGCTTATTTGCTGAACAGCGAGAACATGAAGCGCCGCCTCATTGAGTTCTGCTCTACCCTGCTGCCCAACAAACCATTGGAGATGATGCCCCGATAGCAGGCTTCTCATTTCCTTCCTGAGATAAGGTTCGAATGCTGTTCGAGGGGCGCATCTCAATTCCGGTTAGGCCGCTGGTTTCTGATTCTATGTTGGTCAAAAGCTCCATCATGATCACAGGCTCGCGAGACGTTGATCGCGAGCAGGCGCGGATACTATTCGAGCAGCATCTGTCGCCATTCCTGTCTCAAGGTCGAACTTGGCTCGTTGGAACTGCTCGTGGGATTGACCATTGGGCGATGGAATGGCTGCTGGAGAATAGTGAAAGCTGCTGGGCTGTTGTTCCATACACGCGGCTTAAGCAGCCACGGTGGGTTCAGCCCTGGCTCGATCAACTGGATCGGATCATCGAGTTGCAACTTCCGCAGTGCAAGACCGCCAGCGCGATTAGAAACCGTTATATGGTTGATCTTTCCCAGATGGTGTTTGGCTTTTGGCTGGGGAGAGGCGGCGGAATCACAAAGACGCTTAAATATGCGTTGCGGCAGCGAAGAGAGACGCACGCCATCCCGATCTTTCCGGGTACAAGTAAAGCAAGTGGCTTGGACTAAACCCAACCCGCTACGACTTCCGCCTCAATAGCTTCCTGCTCTATCCGCTTAAATGATGTCTCCGGGGATTCTTACACTCTGTACCAAGAGTCCTGAATTGGAATTGTTGCAATGCATCCAAAGAAATGCCGCGACAATTAAATCGCGGCATTTCTTTCAATAGCCAGTTGCTTTTGTAAAGACAGGTAACTTAAGGCCGACCAAAGATTCCACCAAGAATGCCCCCGATGCCATCCCGGCCCGACGCAGTAGAAATGAGAATTGAACCCCTCTTCATCAAGACGCTTAGCAAGTTCAAAAGTGTTCATCGCAATAGCCTCCAACTAGGTGACAGATACCCCAAAGCGCGTGTTATAACACGCCTCTGATTTCAAAAGTCTTAATACTTTTGCGCGTATTGCTGAATTTAACCGCCATGCCCTCTCGAAGATCAGGACACTCATTAGCGCATAAGTTGAGATTTGAAACTGAGAGGCACAAGAGATGGTGTCAGGCTGTGATTTTGAAATTAAAAGTCTGTCAAAGCTTATCAGAGCGGAGGCCACCCCGACAGATTGTGCTAAGCTCTTAGATCAATGCTTCAGTTTCATTATCAGCTAATCTAAGGCTCTCCCGCAAATTTGATGCTGGAAGCAGGTCAACATTTTACACCGTGCCTATGGCGACCGCCGCAGCGGCGGGAGCCTCACTACTCCATGCCGCAGGAGAATATGAGGACATTTCGATGAAGGGATTTAGTTCGCGGAGTCTCGGCCTTCGGCTAGGAGTTGTGGTCGCTGTGGTTGCGCTACTCGGTTTGGCGTGGGGGCTTACATACTATCTGCGCACCAAGCCGGTCGCGCCGACCAGCTCGAAGTTCCAGGGCAGCATCCCCAATAACCACCTGATGCCGAACGCGGGCGGAGAGGCGGCAACGTTCAGCATACAAGGCTCCGTTAATCTCACGGGCGAATACTTTCAGATTCAAGGCACGAACGGTCAAAGTTGCGCCTCATGCCACATCCCGGAGGAGGCTTGGAATATCACCCCCGGCACCCTGCAACGCCTGTTCGACGAAACGGACGGCACTCACCCGGTCTTCAGCCCGCTCGACGCCAACAACCCGAGCATGGACGTTTCTACAGCGAAGGCGCGGCGCACAGCCTACAGTATGCTCTTGACTCGCGGCGTCTTCCGCAGGGGCGGCGCTCCCCGGCCAAACTCCGAGTGGGAGTTGATCGCCGTTGACGATCCGCATGGTTTCGCGAACGTCAACCAACTGGTGCACTGGCGGCGCTCTATGCCGACGATCAACTTTGCGGTCGGCAGCGCGACAGTCAACTGGGACGCTGGCTCCAACGTGGGCAAAGGCCAGCGCGCCGCGCTGGCCAACCTCACCAACCGTCTCGTGACGGGCGCTCTGCAAGGCCAGCCGCCTACCGCTGAAGTCGTTGAGGACATCGTTGGTTTTGAAGAATCGCTGTGGACAGCGCAACTAACCGTGCCGGATGTCGGGCGTCTGGATTCCGATGGCGCACGCGGCGGCCCTCAAGCGTTGTCAACCATGTCGAAAGCTGAAGGCCGCTTCGATCTCTTCGACGCCTGGACTGGTAACGCGAACCCAAAGCGCGCGCAGATCGTGCGTGGACAGGAGGTGTTCAATAGCACCAACGTCAGCCATCTCAGTTGCGGCGTCTGCCACAACTCTGCAAACAACGGCACCAACATCAACAATACTCTGTTCGACATCAACACCGCGTCAGTTGAGGCGCGCGCTCCCGACCTACCGCTTTACACCTTCCGCAACAAACAAACGGGCACGACCCGCCAGTTGACCGACGCGGGACTGGGCAACATCACAGGGCGCTGGGATGACCTTGGCCGCTTCAAGACGCCCACGCTGCGCGCGTTGTCCGCGCGCGCCCCGTACTTCCACAATGGGATCGCGGCGACGCTTGAGGACGTAGTGCGCCACTACGAGAAACACTTCGGCTTCATTTTCACGGACGAGGAACGAGCCGCCTTGGTGGCTTTCTTGAACGCGCTCTAAAAGCGATTCCAAGTCGCCAAAGAACTTCGATTGCTTCAGGTTAGAATCTCCTCTGGAAGTCGGGAGATTCTAACCTATCGGCTGGTAATCAATTCGGGGAGCATGTCAATGCCAGAGGGTTTTGATATTTATCGCTTTTCCTCATTGGCTCTTTATTCTTGTCTAAAAGCTTTTACTCTTGAGAATTTACCTTCGTAAGTGTACTTATTACCCGTCGCGTCGGTGCCCTTGCCCGAGAAAGAGCCGGAACAGTACGTCTCGCTTACCTCGCTGAGCTTCAACTCGCCGGTGTCAGCCCTCACCATCATCGCTTCTTCCCCACCTGTGAAAAGGATCATGGCCTTGCCGTTCTCTCTCATTCCCGCCAGACGATACGCGCCTGCTTTCGCGGGAACCCCGATGGAGAGAACCCAACTTTGGTCCGGGCTGGTGATTTCAATTGATAAATCATTCCCCACGAGCATCGCACCGACACCAGTGTTATCGCTTTCGGACTGGAAGGCCGCGAGTGGTTTGCCGTTTCTGGTCACTTTCACATCAATGCCGGAAGGCTGGCCTGTAGCTGCTTCTCCACGCGTTTGTTTGGGCGAATCGCTTGAATGACGACTGGTCTGATGCAGTACCGCAGGAAGCCAAAAAGAGTGTGGCAATCAGTATTAACGTCCTCTTCATGTCTTTAACCTCCAGAGGGCTAAGCGAGTCTTAAATGAGTCGACCTCACAAATTCAAACCAGCCCACTACCCTAATGGGGTGTCATTGAATCTGCCTTTTCCACAATTATTGTCCGAAGTATGCCTCGCGAAGATATAGTAGGCCACAGCTTGACTGTGGGGCGCCATATAGAGTTCCATAGTCTCCTTGCAGGTGTACACGCCCGCGGTCTTGTCCCTCGCGTTTTGGTGTTGAATCACGCAACGCACGATGTGGTTATGGTTGGGGAACGCTCTGACGCAGTTCCACGTGGAAGCGATGTACACGTCTCGACTATCGCGGACCATGCCTCTCGACTCTATGCGTACAGCCTGGGCATATCTACGGACTAATTCCTTTGCCTTTGCCAGATCGATGTTGTGCGCGGATGTGCGCCACGTAAAGATGAAGCTTGCGCCCATCAAAAGGACAGCGATCCCGACTAGGACTCTTCTCAGCATAGAATTCCTCCTTCAGCATCCTTATTTTGCGCTACGCATCTTACAGCACACCGTTTTTTATGGTCAAGAAACTGGCATACCTAACGTGCAGACAAACGCAGCCAGAGGTGGCAAAGCTCGCGGGCTTTCAGGCTTCTACGCGTGCGCGTGGCTGCTGTTTTCGGTGCTGGCCGGGGTGAGTTGGCGGGTTTTGTCGCCCACCGAAGGGACAAGGTTGATTCCCTGTCCCTTCGGTGGCGTCGGTATCTCCGGCGCCCTTACGCGCGCCGCTTCAAGTCGAGGTACACCGAAAGCTGATACTTGACGGAAGCTGAGAAGCAATGGAACCTCGCCTGGTCGCATCGCATGATGATGGTCAAGTCTTCAAAGTGACGGCTGGTGATGAAACCTCGGCGTAGCGAAACAAAAAAGGGGGCTGCGTCTCTGACCGTGAAGCCAAGACGCAGCCCTGTTGATTTACGCTGCCCGTTTCTCTGCCTGCCTGTGTCGCTCCTTCAAATCCAGATAGACGCTCAGGCAATACTTAGTGGCCGGTGAGCGAAGCGAACACCATCAAGCGCAGCGCAGAAGTCATTGT
>JACCVS010000201.1 GCA_013698055.1 Acidobacteriota bacterium | reverse complement strand
TGATCTTTGCCAGACCCATTGCCCCATCCCTGTTAGCCCCGGTTAAGATTACGCCGATGATGCGCTCATGGTACACGTCCGCCGCAGACTCGAACAAGACATCAATCGAAGGGCGCGCGTAGCCGACGGGCGATTCGGTTGATAAAGCGAACATGCTTTCTTCAATCAGCAGATGATAATCGCGCGGCGCTAAATACACTCGTCCCGGCTCGACGATTTCCTTATCGTTCGGCTCCGTGAGCGGCAAAGAGCTGCGCTTATGCAGGTACTCGCAGAGGCCGTCGTCTTCATCCTTTCGCCTGTGCTGCACAATGACCACTGGCAGGCACAGCTCCGGCGACAAGTTGGATAAAATTATTTGCAGCGCAGATAATCCCCCGTAAGATGCGCCGATGACTATGATCTCAAACGCCACTCCTACCTCGCCTTTCGATAAAGCTTGTCCCGGCTATCCAGCTTTTCATAAAACGTTTCGCGCGGCGTGAACTTCAAGGACTCCTTGTTGCCGAGGCCGAAGATGCCGAACATGCTCAAGCTTTCATAAAACAAATTATGCACGCGCTCCTGCAACGTCTTGTTGAAATAAATCATGACGTTGCGACACAGGATGACGTGGAATTCGTTGAACGAGCCGTCGGTCGCAAGATTGTGCTCGGCGAAGACGACATTGGTTTTCAGCGAGGGATGAAAGATGACGTTATCGTAATGCGCCGTATAATAATCGGAGAACTCGCGCTTGCCGCCTGCCTTCATGTAGTTAATCGTGTATTCCTTCATCGCCGCCAGCGGAAAGATGCCTTCCTTGGCCTTGCGTAAAACGTCGTGGCTGATGTCCGTCGCATAAATCAGAGACTTGCGGTACAGCCCTTCCTCCTGCAAGAGAATCGCCATCGAGTAAATCTCTTCGCCCGTGGAGCAGCCCGCGTGCCAGACTCTCACGGTCGGATAAGTCTTGAGTATCGGCACAACCTTCTGGCGAAAGGTCAGGTAAAAACCCGGATCACGAAACATCGAAGTGACGTGGACGGAGAGGCCCAACAATAGCCTCTCCATGCACGCCTCATCATGCAGGATGCGCTCCTGATAGCGGGAAATGGTTTCGATCTTTTCGGCGCGCATCCGTTCCAGGATGCGCCGCTTCAAAGACGCCGGAGAATACTCGCGGAAGTCGAAGCCGTAATAGCGATACAGTCCCTCAAGGAGCAACGCGATCTCGATATCTTCGAGTTCGTTATGTTCAGCCTGTGGGAGTGCAGCGCTCATGCTTCCGCTTCATCCTGCTTGTAGAGCCAGACGCGCAAGAGCGAGAGAAGCTGATCTATGTCGAGCGGCTTCGAGATGTAGTCGGAAGCCCCGGCTTCGATACAGCGGTCACGGTCGGCCTTCATCGCTTTGGCCGTCAGCGCGATAATGGGAAGGTGCCGAAACTCCGGCATGTCGCGGATCGCAGAAATCGCCTCGTACCCGTCCATGCCCGGCATCATGATGTCCATCAGGATAACCTCTAAGCCGGGCGTTTCTTTCAACGTGTCAATGCCTTCCTGCCCGTTCTCGGCATGGACAACCTCCATGTTGTGGCTTTCAAGGGCGCTCGTCAAAGCGAAGATGTTCCGCACATCGTCATCAACGATCAAGACCTTTCTTCCGGCCAGCACGGGGTCCCTGCGGTGCAGTTGCTCTAACATGCGACGCTTCGGCTCCGGCAGATTAGCTTCGACGCGGTGCAGGAAAAGGGCGGTCTCGGCCAGCAAGCGCTCCGGCGAGCTTGCTTCCTTGACGATGATGGCGTCGGCGACCTTTCTTAGCTGCGTCTCTTCCTTGTTCGTCAATTCCTTGCCCGTGTAGATGATGATCGGCAAGTCCGGGCGACCCAGTTCCTTCTGAATCTTCTCGATCAACTCGAAGCCGGTCATATCGGGAAGTTTCAGATCGAGCACCATGCAATCGAAAGGCTCTTCCCTGAGCAATGCCAGGGCTTCCTCGCCCGTCTCGACAGCGGTTGTCAGGACATCGCCATTGCCGATTAACTCGACAATGCTCATGCGCTGCACCGCGTCATCTTCGACGACGAGCAGCTTACGGACGCGCTTCTCGGCGAAAGTGGCGAGCTGGTCGAAAGCAGTCGCGAGGTCTTCGCGGCTGACGGGCTTTTGCAGATGCGTGATTGCGCCCGAATGAAGCGCACGCTGGCGTTGCTCTTCGCCCGAAATGATATGCACCGGAATGTGGCTGGTGCTCGCGTCGTGCTTCAGGCGATCAAGCACTGTCCACCCATCACGATCCGGCAGCTTGAGGTCGAGCGTGATCGCATCCGGCTTATATTTTCTCGCCAGTTCCAGCGCTGTATCACCGCGAGTGGCGATTAACCCCTTGAAGCCCTTCTCGCGAGCGAGATCAAGCAGGATGCCCGCGAAGTTAATGTCGTCTTCGACAATCAGAACGACGCGCTCGCCGTCGAAGATCGCGTAACGATCATCGTTAACATCGCTCGCTTCATCAGGCGCGTAACTGTCAACATTGGCGACGGCGCTCGGCATCCAATTCGCCATGCTTCTGCCCGGCGCGCTGGCGTCCATCTGAATCTGTTGTGAAGTGCGGCTTTGCGGCCCACCATTACCCGCAGCCGCAGGCGCATAGATTTTCGGAAGGTAGAGCGTAAAGGCGCTGCCCTCGCCCGGCGTGCTGGCGACGCGAATCTCGCCGCCGAGCAGGCGCGCAATCTCGCGGCTGATGGAAAGCCCCAGGCCTGTGCCGCCGTACTTGCGGCTCGTCGTGCCGTCGGCCTGCTGGAACGCCTCGAAGATGATGCGCTGCTTGTCCGACGCGATTCCGATGCCCGTATCAATGACAGAGAAAGCGACCACCTCGTCAGCGCGATTCAAAGCATCATGCTGAAAACGTATCTGCTCCGTCACAGGCTCGATACGCAGGGTCACCTTGCCCTCTTCGGTAAACTTGAATGCATTGGAGAGCAGGTTTTTGAGAATCTGCTGCAAGCGCTTCTCATCTGTTCTGAATGATGCGCCGAGATTCTCATTGCGCTCGACGACGAACTCCAGGCTCTTATCCAGCGCGACCTGATGGAAGCTGCGCTCCAGTTGCCCGGCCACCTCTCCGAACGCGACATCGCCGATGTCTATCGCCATCATGCCCGACTCGATCTTGGAAAGGTCGAGGATGTCGTTGATGAGCGAGAGCAGGTCTGCGCCTGACGAGTGAATCGTTTCGGCGAACTGCACCTGCTTGGCGTCAAGGTTCTCGTCAGCGTTCTGCGCCAACTGGCGAGAGAGAATCAACATGCTATTGAGCGGCGTGCGCAGCTCGTGCGACATGTTTGCGAGGAACTCGGATTTGTACTTGGAAGTGAGCGCCAGTTGCTCGGCCTTTTCTTCCATCGCCCAGCGCGCTTCTTCCACTTCCCGGTTCTTGGCCTCGACTTCCGCCTTCTGCTTGGCAAGGAGCGTTGCCTTCTCCTGCAACTCTTCGTTCGTCTGCTGCAACTCCTCCTGCTGGCTCTTCAGCAATTCTTCGGATTCGCGCAAACTTTCGGCCTGCTTCTCAAGTTGCTCGTTGGTCTTCTTCAACTCATCCTGCTGGCTCTGTAGCTCTGTGGCAAGAGCCTGCGATTGCAGAAGAAGTTGCTCGGTTCGCGTGTTGGCTTCAATGGTGTTCAGAACGATGCCGATGCTTTCCGTTAATTGGTCGAGGAAAGTCAGGTGCGTATCGTTGAAGCGATTGAAGGAAGCCAACTCGATGACAGCCTTGACCTCGTTCTCGAACAGCACTGGCAGCACGATAATATTGAGCGGCGCGGCCTGACCGAGACCTGAGCCGATATGCACGTAATCGTTCGGCACGTTGGTCAGTAAGATTCTTTCGCGTTCCAGCACGCACTGGCCGACAAGTCCCTGCCCCGCCTTGAACTCGTTGGCAAGATTTTTCCTTTCGGTGAAAGCGTAGCTGCCGAGCAGCTTCATCAAGGGCGTGCCGTTGTTGCCTCCGTTGACGTAGAAGATGCCCTGTTGTGCATCCACAAGCGGCGCTAATTCTGACAAGACCATCTGCGAGACGGTCGTCATGTCGCGCTGGCCTTGCAGCATCCGCGTAAAGCGCGCGAGGTTCGTCTTTAACCAGTCCTGCTCGGTGTTCTTCTGTGTCGTCTCCTTGAGATTGATAATCATCTCATTGATGTTGTCTTTGAGCCTCGCGACTTCGCCCTGCGCTTCGACGGCGATTGAGCGCGTTAGATCGCCCTTCGTCACTGCGGTGGAGACTTCGGCGATAGCTCGCACCTGCGTGGTCAAATTGGCGGCGAGGCCGTTCACGTTATCCGTCAAATCGCGCCACGTTCCGGCAGCACCGGGCACGTTGGCCTGACCGCCGAGCTTGCCTTCAACTCCCACCTCGCGCGCTACGGTCGTCACCTGATCTGCGAAGGTGGCGAGCGTGTCCGTCATGCTGTTGATGGTGTCGGCTAACTCCGCAATCTCGCCTTTGGCTTCCACCGTCAGCTTACGATCAAGATCACCATTGGCGACCGCCGTTACGACTTTAGCGATACCGCGTACCTGCCCGGTCAAATTTCCGGCCATCGAGTTGACGTTATCCGTCAAATCTTTCCACGTGCCTGCGACGCCGCGCACATCAGCTTGCCCGCCGAGCTTGCCTTCCGTGCCTACTTCACGAGCGACGCGCGTTACTTCCGAGGCGAACGAGTTGAGTTGATCAACCATCGTGTTGATGGTGTTCTTCAGTTCAAGGATTTCACCTTTCACATCTACCGTGATCTTCTTCGACAAATCCCCGTTGGCAACTGCCGTTGTGACTTCCGCGATATTGCGTACCTGACTCGTCAGGTTGCCTGCCATGAAGTTGACGTTATCGGTCAAGTCTTTCCACGTTCCCGCGACACCTTTAACTTCCGCTTGCCCGC
>JACCVS010000551.1 GCA_013698055.1 Acidobacteriota bacterium | reverse complement strand
TTGGCCGTTTAATACTTATGGTATAGTGTAGAACTATGGAAGGTGATGAGTTGAGAGACAAACGGATCGCGCTTGGATTAACACAGGCGCAACTCGCTGACATTCTCGACGTGAAGCCGAACACGGTTGCGCGTTGGGAGCGTGGACTGCTCGCCGTTCCTCGAACGGTTGAACTCGCTATGGAAACAATTGAACGCATCTACAAGAAAAGCGGCAAGAAGTGAATTCAATACAAACCTCACCACAACCTTTCAAATCCTTGCAAAATCCTGCATCAGTATGTCTGTAGCCAGTGGTCAAGCAGCCAGACCCCCGTGCGGTGATAGTGCGCGAGTTTTTGCTGATAGTTGACGGATCCATCATCCGGCGGCACTTTTGACTTGACCTCTGCGCTTGGATCAGCTATTCGGGGCATTGTTACCCTCTTGCGTCCCTGTGCGTCATACTCCGGTATCTCCACAGGCAGGATGTGGTCAACAGTCTCAATGAACTCTATGGCAGATGTACGTTGAACTGGTACAGAGGATACGGCGGGCGGGTTTAGCCGAGCCTCACGCTCCAGCCTTTGCGCTTCCCTCTCCTGCTTTTTCTTCTCTTCCGCTTCTAAAAGTGTCTGTTTCTCTTCGGCTCTCTTTTGCTCCAAGCGTGCAACCAGCGCAGAGAGATTACTAACAGCCGCCTTTGTCTCAGGTAAAGTCTTGCTCCACAAAACGCCCTCGCAGAGTTTGGCGACACGACAGACAAACAATTCCCGGCTGAGCCACTTCTCTTGAGGTGTCACTTTCACACAGCCGCCAGGAAAAAAGTCAGTGGGAGCATCATCTTTGGTAATCTCTTTTTCAAGGGCTTTGATCTGTTCGGGGAGCGTGTGGCTGTACGGGCTGTATTTTTTCTCTTCCGCCTCGATCATGCGTCTATAAAAAGCTATGCCTTTATCCTTGATTTCCTTTCGACTTAGTGCCTTGCCAGTTAGCTTGATAGGGCGTTGATATTGATTCCGACTGCTTGCCTCTCGCCACTTTCGATCTAGGAAGACGATCACGTTCTGCTTTAGTTTCTCAATTCCAACTCCCCACCGCTTAGCGCTCAGGCGTGCCAGTTGCCACTCACGAGCGGCAAAGACACGCTCATCACGATACGCCTCGCCCGCAAATTTACCGTGCTCCAGACGTAGGGCTTCTCTGAGGCGTTCATCATATTCCTTCATGTTGTAGTTGATAGCTGAACCACACCAAGCGCACTTAATGAAAAGGAAATCAGGCGTGTGGATGGCTTCGACTCCAACCGGGAAATCATCAGGCAGGGTGTATCTACACCACGCGCACCGGAGAGTTTGCACCGCCAGCTCTTCAACCTTTGCCAGCCGAGCTTCAGTCTTCATCAGACGCTCCATCCTCTCGTCCCTTGTCAGCCTCATCTTTAGCCTTCAACGCCGCTTCCAGTTGCTTCAACCGAACTTCAAAACCAAACTGATCGCGTGCCTTCAACGAGAATCCAAGCAGCGCACTGGCGGCCTGATTCTCAGCCGCAGGAGTGCCACAGGTAAGGTTCTTCTGGAGTGTTGATATGGCTTCGGTAGCAGCCCCTTGAAGAGTGCCGAGCGCGCCATTAAAAGCCTTGTCCTGAGCTTCCCTATATCTTTTCTGGAAGTCCTCGCGCTGCATTAGTCGCCACACAGTCGCCTCATTCACCCCCGCAGCTTGTGCGGCATCCTTCATCTTCGGATAAGCCAGGAGAGCAAGGATCACGCTTTCATGCCGACGCGACAGCACAGGCTCGACCACTTCAGGGACAAGCGCCGTCTCTTTCTTTTTCGCTTTGCTCTTGCTCATTTCCAGTGCCTTTCAGGTCAATTCATAGTGAGAGAAAATGGCTGTGACTTTATTCTTAATACGAAAGTGTTCAACCCTACCTGCCTCCTGCACGCTTTTTCGACTACCCATCACGTCTTTCCTCAGTAATTATGAGAATCCTACTCTCCACAAGTTTTTGCGTGCGAGTACACCTCTCTCCTTCCCCCGCTTTTAGCCTTTTTAGCGTTGTGCTACATCATTCAACCGTGCCAGCAAAAGGCGCGTGCTCAGCGTCCTGAGCTTAAACAACAGAGCCGCCTGAGCGTCGCAATAGCGCGGCGAAGGGAGGTCGGCAGTTAGTTTTGCCCCGCGCCTTTCGATCTCGCATAGCCTTACCCACGTCCGTTCATCTAATCGGCCTATTCTTAAACGCTGGCGATTCGCCTCCGAGCAGATGAGTCTGTAATAGAGATGTAGGTTCTCCGCTGGAATCTCATCAATCGGAATACGAAAGAGGTCAAACGACGCCCCCTTGTTGGCAGTAGCACAACCCAGCGCCACTTTCTCCTTTACCATAGCCTCTGTAGCGCAGCGGCGCTTTTCAGCGTCCTCATGGGCAGCTATCACTGCCCGGATACCCGACCCGCAATAGATCGAGCGCACCCGACCATTGACGCGCTTCTTACGATAGTAATAGCGTTTGCCTCGCCTTACTTCCCAGCCCATTGCTCACCTTTCGTTTCTACTCAGTTATCGCTAGAAAGGAACTGGTTCATACCATTCGCGCGCCAACCGTTCAGCCTCTGCGCGGTCAAGCCCGCCATCGAATTCCATAATGGCCGCACGCTCCTCTATCTCGTCGTGGTGCTCGCTTATCCAGTCCGGTACGGCTGAAGTTGCCAGTGAGCTGCCTACCTCATCTGACATCCCATACTCGATTTCATCTAAGGGGATGCCCGTCGCGCTTTCTTCAACTTTGACGTAATGCCGTCCATCCGTGCCTGTACCCAAGTCAGCGGAGATGGTTACGGGCTGGTCTCCTTCACCATTGCGCCAGATGGCAGCGCCAAGCCTTACCCCTTCAGCAGTGTGAGAAAGTTTTTCACGACCCACTGAGAAACAGATGTCCGAATTGTCCGAAACCTCATTCTCGGACGTTTCGGACATCCCCTTGCCAGTCGGTTGCGGATTTTTCTCGCGTAAAGATAGGCCGCGCCATCCACGTTGAGCCTTCCCGCTGGCGTCGCTGATGTCGTGTCGCACTGTTAGCCCATAGTGGCGGGCTACTGTATCGCCGATCATCTGCCCAAACTTGTTTCGTGAGAGCGCAACCCAACCACGATCACTGCAATATTCAACATAAGCCGCAAAACAGTCAGGCACGGTTAGTTGAGACTCGCTTCGCACCAGCGCTTCTTTGACAAACAGCGTATGGCCATCAGATTCAAGCAGCAGGTTATCAACTGACTCTTGCTGTGCTGTGCTCAGGTACAACTGCCAGCCATCAGCGCGCAGCTTGTCGAGACCTTCAAGCATCCAGTTGAGGATGCCGGATGCTTCCGTCTTGAGAATTAACTTATCCAGGTCAGCGATCACATGAGCGGGTTTGGGCTTGTGATAATCAACCATTGCCAGCCGCCGCCGCCAGGCATCCGTGTCGCCTTCGAGATGAACGGTCAGCCGCGAGTTGCAGGTAACGATGACATTGAATTGGCAGATGATGAAGGGCGACTCATTGCTGTTCTTGAATTCCAGCGTCATCGGATCGTACCCGGTCAAGGACTTCAAAACTGAAGCTCCACGTTGATTCAGGAAATTCTCCGGCACATCCGCGCCGTAGATGAGCGTCTTGCCGAGAAAGCGTCCAAGTTCAAACCTCTCGCCAAGAAGCTGCGGGCGCAAACTAGCGATATTGTTCTGGCCGATGATGCCAGTGAGAACGCGCACGAAAGTGCCTTTGCCTCCACCGGGCGTGCCTGTCAGGATAAGTAT
>JACCVS010000196.1 GCA_013698055.1 Acidobacteriota bacterium | reverse complement strand
ATCTGGCGTTACAAGGGTGCGGACAAGGGCATCACCAACGTTGCGATGCCCGATTCGTCAACAATCGTCATCGCGGACAGGGATGACCTCATCATGATTGACGCCGCGACGGGCAAACGCCGCGCTAAGGCTTCGCACAAGATCGAGGCGGCAGCGTTCGTGCTGGTTAACGAAAGAAGAGAATTGGTCGTCGGCGGGCGCAATGAAATCGCAGCCTTCAATAATGCGAGCGGCGAAAGCGTCTGGCGCGCTCGCTACACTCCGCCGGGACGAGGTTTCCTGCGGACAGTCGCTGCTGTTGCCGCCCGTGCTGCGTCGCTCTACTTCCGCTACGGCGGCACGGTCACAACGGCCTTTCGCGGCATTCAGCTTGCTCGCACGGCAGCAACTTCTTTGCGCTGGTCAGGACTTGCTGCGCGTGTTTCCACGACGAATCTGACAAGTCTTGCGACCGACAGGGCGCGCGATTATGTGTCTCAGCGGTTTACTTCCTTTGGCATCACGTCTCGTCTGCGCGGATTGCAATCAGCCGCAGCCACGCGGCCTCGCATCTCCATCCCACGTCCTTCAGTTGACACAGGGGACGTTAATGAGCGCCTGCTCGACCGCATTGACCCTGCCAGCCAGTTGGACAAGCTGGCGCGCTTCTTCTGGCGTCGTGAGCGGCTGGCGGAGTTGCGCGGAATGCGTATGTACTTCTACACGGATTTGAAGGGGCTGGACGGCAACGGGCTGGTGGGCGTCAACATTCACACCGGGCGCACGGACGTTCGCCTTCGTTTGAGCGACCCGGACGAGCGGTTCATTACTGATGAAACGACGCGACTGCTCTATGTTTCAAAAGGTGATCGCCTGATGGCTTACAGGATGAGCGGCGGGTAGAGTTTCATCATCTGGTATGATTAGCTGAATCTCCAAGCAATCCTGGCGCAATAAGGTAGGGGCAGGGCTTGTCCCTGCCCGCTTTGTTTTGGGACAAGGTACAGGCAGGGACAAGCCCTGCCCCTACAAATAATCTTGAATGGCTAATCTCTTCGCGACACTCTTCCGAAATCGTAAGCGAACATCCGCTGAGGTGGATGAAGAGCCGATTCGTGGAGAGCTGTACAGCATTGAGCGCCTGGAACAGTTCGCAGCTACTCTGGCCATCGAGCATAAAGTCTCGGATAAGCGCGAGCGTGGCCGCCAGCTCCTGCCGCGACTTGAAGAGAACAGGCAAAAGCTGATTGCCGCCTACCGCTCGCTCGGCCTGGCTATCAGTAACGAGCGCACCATCTCGCCTGCCGCCGAATGGCTCGTTGATAATTTTCATATTGTCGAAGAACAGCTCCGCGAAATCCGCGAAGACCTGCCAAAAAGTTATTACTACGAACTGCCTAAGCTAGTTGATGGCGAGCTGGCGGGCTATCCGCGCATCTACGCAATCGCTCTGGCGCTTGTCGCTCACACGGACAGTCGCCTCGATTCGGAGACTTTGCGGCGATTCATTCGTTCCTACCAGCAAGAGTCCGCTCTGACCATCGGCGAAGTGTGGGCGCTCGCTATCAGCCTGCGCCTCGCACTGGTGGAAAACTTGCGCCGTCTGACGACGCGTGTCGTGGATTCACGCGAAGAAAGGGAAGAAGCTGATAAGCTCGCCGATAGATTGCTTGGCATGGCCGCGCGTCCCCCGGAAGAACTCATTGCTGTCATCAACGAAAGATGGAGGCGACGCGAAAAATTGGGCCGCGCTTTCATCGTTCATCTGGCTCAACGCCTGCGCGATCAAGACCCTGCGATCATGGCCGTGCTAGAGCGGCTTGAGCAATTTCTGATAGGCCGGGGCGAAACGAAGGAGCAACTCGTCCACCTGGAGCACCAGCGACAGGCCACGGCGCAAGTCACCGTCGGCAACATCATCACGAGTATGCGCCTGCTCTCCACGCTCGACTGGCGCGATTTCTTCGAGGACGTGAGCCTCGTTGATCCGATACTCGGCGATGATCCGGCGGGCGCGTATGCGCGAATGGAGTTCGCCTCGCGCGACCGCTACCGACATGTCATCGAGCGAATAGCAAAGCGCACGCGCGTGGACGAGCTTGAGGTTGCGCGTCGCGCCGTGCAGTTGGCCGCTGAATCGCAGATCAATCAACCACAGGATACCCGGCGCGCTCACATCGGCTATCACCTCATTGACGACGGTGTCCCCGAATTGGAGAAGGGGTTTAATTACCGCCAGCGCCTTGGTGAAAAATTCACGCGCGCGATTTTTCGCCATCCGACGCTCGTATATCTGGGGATGTTCAGCATTCTCACCGCGCTGATTGCGGGCGGATTTCTGTACTACGCTGACCGCTCCGGTGCATCGCCGCTCATGCTCGCCCTGTGCGCGCTCGTCGTGCTGATTCCGGCAAGCGATCTTGCTCTCAGCGTTTTGAACTGGGACGTGACGCGAGTCTTTCATCCGCGCGTGCTGCCACGGATGAAAACATCTGATGGAATCCCCGAAGA
>JACCVS010000518.1 GCA_013698055.1 Acidobacteriota bacterium | reverse complement strand
TCGCGCGCACGAGACGGAATTGATTTACGGAACAATCAGGCTCATCGAAAAAGATGACGAGAGTTTCTTAGCGTGGGCGAAAGGCGCTTACGCCTGTGTGGTCTTCAACCTGCACGTCGCGCACACCGAGGCGGGAATCGAGAAGGCGAAGGAAGATTTCCGTCGGCTGATTGATCGCGCCATCCAGCACGGCGGCAGTTATTACTTAACCTATCACCGCTGGGCGAGGCGCGAGCAAATCCTGACCTGCTACCCGCAGTTCCCGGAGTTTATGCGGTTGAAACGAAAGTACGACCACGCGGAGGCTTTTCAAAGCGACTGGTATCGCCATCACCGGATGATGTTCGATGAGGCAAGCTAAAACATGATGCCGCCCCGCGCATGTACCTAGTGTCCCCCGCTGCAATACCACCCGAGCACCTGTTTAGGCTTTGCTCCCTTGACCTCATAGACGTTCTTCCCGCCGTCAAAGATGGACTGAAAAGTTGTGATGATTTCCATCATGCCGTCGCCATTTAGATCAAGGATTGCCGCCACAGTCTCTTTATGATGCCACTTGCCGGTCTGAACTGGTTCTTTATGATTTTTAAGCTCGACCTCTGAGGCAACCGGTATCGTTTGCGCCTTCCCTTGCGCTACGCGCCTGAGTAGCACCACGGAAAAATCGCCCTTGCCCAGATAATGTGACGAGAGTGGATTCTCGTTGCTGTTCGCTGAGATCAAAACCTCTTCAGTGCCGTCACCATCCAGGTCAACGCGAAGAAGCTGGAAGATTGTCACCTTCAGATTGCGAATTCCGACCCCTTTCAAGTAGTTGCTGACGACCATTCGGTATTCCTGCTGGTCTGTGTTCTGAACTTTCGGGAGCCTCGGCTGAGCATTCCATGAGCCATTAACGCCGATGACATCGTCCTCGCCAGCAGGAAGCGGGGAAACGGTGACTTCGACCAGATCATCACAAGGGCCTTCCGGCGGCCTGGGCTTACTGATGGCTCCGTTCCCCACAGACCCCGTTAGAGAATAGAGGCGAAAACTCTCACCCTCTTTGACCAGCGGCATCGTTTTCAACGCATCCGACCACACTCTGCCGTTGAAATTTCCAAATACCTGTCCAGACCGAGCGTCAACTGCCAGGTGGACAGCCTGTGCAGCGGGATTGGCTGTTGCGCTCCGCGACCGGGGACTGGCTTTCCTACGACCGGTCTGCGCCCACGCGCTATTGGAGCTGATTAGCAGCAGGCACACGAGAGTTAATAGCAAAGGCTTTCGCATAAAGCTACTTTCCTCCTCGCTGGTTTATCCAGGCTTGTGTGTAAAGATTTTGGTTTTAGAACTCGCCGTCTTAGTGAACGGTAAAATGGCCGTCTGAAATTGCCATACCCTTTAACTCAAAGCGCAGTTGCGAGGCTCGCTTCGTTGATTTCCTGTGACGGCTCTTCCGTCTGCTGGCGCGCATGATATGAAGAGCGCGTGAGCGGGCTTGATTCGACGTGGCGGAAGCCCATCTCCATCCCGATCTCGCGCCAGCGCGCGAACTCTTCCGGCGTGACGTAGCGTTCGACCGGAAGCCGCCGCTCGTAAGGTTGCAGGTATTGACCGATGGTCATGATGTCGCATGAGACCGCGCGCAGGTCTTTCATCAACTCGACGACTTCATCGAACTCTTCGCCGAGTCCCGCCATGATGCCGCTCTTGGTGAGCATCCCGCGCTTTTCATCATCGCGCCTGCGCGCGGCACGCTCAAGGAGCGTCATCGTTTGTTGATAGACGGCATCGGGGCGCACGCGACGGTAAAGCCGCGCGATGGTTTCGGTATTGTGGTTGAGCACATCCGGCTCGGCGTCGAGGACAGTGTTGAGCGCTGCCTCGTCGCCGTTAAAGTCAGGAATCAGGACTTCGATTTTGCAAGTCGGGTTGAGCGCGCGAACCTGACGAATGGTTTCAGCCCAATGGCCTGCGCCGCCGTCGGGTAAGTCATCGCGATTAACGGAAGTGATCACGGCATGGGCTAGATTAAGATGATGAACGGCTTCGGCCACGTGGCGCGGTTCTTCCGCGTCGAGCAGGCCGGGCTGACCTTTGCCCACAGCGCAGAATCCGCAATGGCGTGTGCAGATGTCGCCCGCGAGCATGAAGGTCGCGGTGCGATCAGACCAGCACTCGAAGATGTTCGGACATTTCGCTTCCTGGCAGACGGTGTGCAGGTTCAAGCCCTCAATCAGCTTGAGCACATGATTTTGGTTCGTCGGGTCGCCCAGACGAATCTTCAACCAGTCGGGCTTTGGTTGGCGCGGTTTGTTGCTAATGACTCTGAGTTCGCGTCCCACTAATATTTGCTCCAATAAATTCTTGCGATGAGCTTATTCTAGCATCTCGCGGTGCGGCTGTCGCTTGTAGGGACAAACCCCGACTCTATAACAAGCGCGCGAGTGCTTCGGGGTCAATGTTGCCACCGGAAAGGACAACGCCGACGCGCTTCAAGTCTTTCGGAATCTTCCCGAATAGCACTGCGGCTGCTCCGGCAGCGCCGCTCGGCTCAACGAGAATCTTCATGCGGAAGAGCATGAACTTGAGTGTGGCGATGATTTCCTCTTCCGAAACTGTCAGCACATCCTCAGCCGTTTTTCGGAGTACCGGGAAGGTCAGTGCTCCCGGCGTCTGGACGCGCAGTCCGTCGGCAATTGTCTCCGAAAGCGGAATCCGCACACGCTCGCCTATGAGAAACGATCTCTGCGTATCATTCGCCAGCTCAGGCTCGACGGCAAAGCAGCGAATCTCAGGGTTCACAGCTTTGGCGGCTGTGCTTGCGCCCGCGAAAAGTCCGCCGCCGCTGCAAGGCGTGACGATGCAATCAAGTTCGGGCGCTTCCTCCAAAAGTTCCAGCGCGCAGGTGCCCTGACCGGCCATTATCAAATAATCATCGTAAGGCGAAACCATCACCAGATGGTCGCGCTCGGCAATATCGCGCGCGATTGACTCACGGTCTTCGCGCGTGCGGTCGTAAAGAACGACTTCAGCGCCGTAGCCGCGCGTCCCCGCGATCTTAAATTGCGGAGCGTCCGCAGGCATGACGACGACGGCTCGCGTTCCGGCTTCGCGAGCCGCGAGCGCCACGGCCTGAGCGTGATTGCCGGAAGAGTGCGCGACCACTCCGCGCT
>JACCVS010000191.1 GCA_013698055.1 Acidobacteriota bacterium | reverse complement strand
CAGTGGTCAGTGGTCAGTGGTCGGTGGCCAGTAAAAACAAGTGATCGTAACTGACCACTGACCACCGACCACTGACCACTATCTGTCTATTTCCCCAAGCACAATGTCGAGCGAGCCGATGATGGCGACGATGTCGGCGACCATCTCTCCTTCCGCCATTTGCGGGAGAGCCGAAAGGTTGACGAAGCTGGGACCGCGAAAATGCACGCGCGCAGGCTTTGGCCCACCGTTGGATTTCATGTAAACGCCAAGCTCGCCCTTGGACGCTTCAATCGCGTGATAAACCTCGCCCTCGGGAACGTCAAAACCTTCGGCCACGATCAGGAAATGGTGTATGAGCGCGTCCATGTGCGTCTTCATCGCTTCGCGGTCAGGAAGCACGACTTTCGGTGCATCGGCTTTCACAGAGCCGGGACGCAGACGCGAGAGCGCCTGAATGACGATTTTGTGCGACTCTTTCATCTCGCGCATCCGCACAAGGTAGCGCGCCCAGACATCGCAGTCATGCTCGACGGGAACTTCAAAGTCGTACTTCTCATAACCCGTGTACGGGTTCGCCCGCCGAATATCAATATCAATTCCGCTGCCGCGCAGGCACGGCCCCGACAGTCCCCAGTCAATCGCGTCTTCCGCCGAGATATAACCGATGCCCTGCGTGCGCCTGCGGAAAATCGTGTTGCCCGTCAGCAGCGTGTGAAATTCGTCAACCGCGTGGATGAAATTATCCGTGAACTGTTTGACGCGGCGCTCAAACCCCGAAGGCAAATCCATCATCAAGCCGCCGATGCGAAAGTAAGAAGGCGTCAGGCGTCCACCCGATGCGGCTTCGATCAGGTTCAGAATCTTTTCACGCTCGCGGAAGCAATAGAAGAAGACCGTCATCGCGCCAATGTCGAGCGCGTGCGTTCCCAGCCAGACAAGGTGCGAGCCGAGGCGCTGCAACTCGCACATCAGCACACGAATCGTTTGCGCGCGCTCGGGAATCTCCAGGCCAAGCAGCTTCTCCGCAGCCATCACGTAAGCCAGATTATTTCCCAGCGGATTCAGGTAATCCATCCGATCCGTGATGACGATGCCCTGCTGGTACTTCTTATACTCAAAGAGCTTTTCCATCCCCGTGTGGAGATAGCCGATGTCGGGTGTAGCCTTGACGACCATCTCGCCATCCAGCACTAACTCAAGGCGCAATACGCCATGAGTCGAAGGATGTTGCGGCCCCATCGAGATCGTCATCTGCGTATCAAGGGGACGATCAACTATCTCGAATTGTGGTGGAAGCGTGACACTCATAAGTTCAAGGTTCAAAGTTCAAAGTTCAAGGTTCGTTCTCTAACATTGAACCTCGAACTTTGAACTTTGAACTTACGTCAAGCTGTACGGCTCGTAACCACGCAGCGGAAAATCTTTGCGAAGCGCGTGGCCTTCCCAGTCGTCGGGCAAAAGGATACGACGCAAGTCAGGGTGGCCATCGAAGATAACGCCAAACAAGTCAAATGTCTCGCGCTCATGCCAGTTGGCGGTTCGCCAAACACCCGTGACGGTCGGCACATGCGTGTCGTCGTCGTTCAAAATAACTTTCAAGCGCAGGCGATGATGCTTCGTCGTCGAGAACAGGTGGTAGTTGACCTCAAAGCGCGGCTCTTCTTCGGGACCGCGATCTGCGCCGCAGATGTCCGAAAGAAAGTTGAACTCCAATTCAGGCGAAGTCTTGAGAAAAGAGCAAATCTCCGCGATCATTTCGCGCGCCACGATGATAGTGACCTCGCCGAAGGCTTCAATGACTTCGCCGACCCACAGAGGATTCTTATGCTGCAACGCCGCCACCAGCGGCGACGGCGTAACACTGTCACTTGGCGTTAACTCAACCTGCTCTCCTGTGTTCGCCTCTTGCTCGATTTCTTTCGACATAAGTAGTAGTCAGTAATCAGAGGTCAGTAGTCAGTTAAAGCTTTAAAAGCTGATAGCTGATTACTGACCTCTAATTGCATTATGATGATCGCCGACGCTCGTGGCGCGACGGAATTGTGTAGGGACGCGACCATTCCTTTTCCTGCTCGCCCTGCGCGGCTGCTTCGTTTAAGGCCGACACTCCCGAAGCGGGAAGGGTTCCCGGCGGTACGGCCTCGCGCGCCTCTTCTACAAGAACGTCTTTGCGGTCACGCGCCGTTTCTTTAGTAATTTTCTGCTGCAACATCATCACCGCGTGAATCAGCATTTCAGGGCGCGGCGGACAGCCCGGAATATAAACGTCCACGGGCACAACCTTGTCCACGCCCTGCACGATGGCGTAGTTATCGAAGACACCGCCCGATGTGGCGCACGCACCCATCGAGATCACCCATTTCGGCTCAGGCATCTGGTCGTAGATGCGCCGCAGCACAGGAGCCATCTTGCGCGAGACGCGGCCTGAGACGATCATCACGTCCGCCTGTCGCGGGCTGGCGCGAAAGACTTCCGAGCCGAAGCGTGCCAAATCGTTGCGTGACGAGGTGGCATTCATCATCTCGATGGCGCAGCAGGCAAGCCCGAACGTCGCCGGCCATAGAGAAGACTTGCGCGCCCAGTTAATCAACGAGTCGAGCCGCGTAGTCAAAACTTCCGGCAATGCTTCGGCAATTTTTTGTTCGAGTCCCATAACGAAAAACCCTTTTGACTCAATTCTCTCAGGCGGCACGACGCACGGCGTCTGCTGTTTCGCGCTTCTGCACTTCTCTGAGGGCGCGTGCCTCTGCTTCCGCCTCGGTTCTGGCGCGCTCGCCCCAATCGAATGCGCCCTTCTTGACCACGTAGATGTACCCGACAAGGAGCAGCACGACGAACGTCATCATCTCGACATAAACGAGCGTTCCATATCCCCCGGCTGCGAATGATTTGAAGATGACGGCCCAGGGAATCAGGAAAATGACTTCAATGTCGAAGAGGATGAAGATCATGGCGATCAAGTAGAACTTGACCGAGAAACGCTCGCGCGCCGAGCCAACGGGGTCTTTGCCGCACTCATACGGCATCAGCTTCGTCCGGGTGGACTTGCGTTGACCGACAAGCTGCGAGAGCAGCACGTTGCCGACAGCAAAGCCCGCCGCGACGACGAACATCAGCAGAATAGGCAAGTAATCTTTGAGATTGAACCCGTTCATCCGCTCACTCGCGCTTTACACTGACACCTGCGCGCTTTCATCCGCGCTTCTAAAGCAGCGGCAAAGCGCCCCGGCAGAGATTGAGAATCATGGTACAAGGGCATCCTAGTTGATGCGCGGGAACGTGTCAAGCAGGCTTTTGAAAGGGGAAAGCCGCTCTCAAACATCTGGATTGACCGTCTGAAAATTCCTGTGCTACTGTTCAGTCTAGCCCCGCAATCAAGCTCAGTTTTGTGAGTTTTCGTCTAACACTTTTGGACTACAGAAGACATTGATTACCGGCTTCAATACTGATGTCGAGCACGAGGGTGTGGTCTATCACGTCCAGACCGAAGATAAGGGCTTGAAGTCGCCGCTCATCCTCTCGCTCGTTTACGTGGGCGGAACGATTCTCGCCAGCAAGCGCACGCCTTACGAAGATTTGATCGCCACCGGGTTTGAAGAAGACAAGCTCGCCGACCGCCTCCAGCGACAGCATAAATTGATTTGCGCCGCCATTCATGCCGGACGCATCGAAGACCTCAAGCGCCAGACCGAGCGCGAAGCCAGCGCACGCGCGAAGCCCCCTGAGCCGGAAGCAAAAATTGAAGAGCCGCAAATTATACAAGAGATTCCGCAGGCTGCGCCGGAGCAGGAGGAGGAAGTAGCAGAGGAAGAGTCAGACCTCATCCAGCTCGGCAACATCGCGGATTTCATGCCTCCCCCGGTTATCACGCCCCCACCGGTTGTTCAGAGCAAGCCTGCTGCGCCGGAAGCGATTGAGGTAAATCCCGGTTCACAGTTTGAGCAGGTTGATTACAGCCGTGTGGTTGACTACGAGGGCGCTATCGTCCAGGCGGACACGTTACAGATCACCTTACTTGATGAGAAAAAGTTTGTGGCGGGCGAGTTTGTGAAGTTAAACGTTCATGTTGGTGGCGGAGCAGCGGAGAATCCCGAAGGCGCAACTGATGCGTCCGTGACGCTGAAGGTTTTAGGGACGAGCTTCAGGCCGTTGATTTTTTCCGGGAAGACGGGGGCGGACGGAATCGCAACCTTCTACGCGATGCTGCCGTACTTCACCTCCGGGCGGGCGGCCATTCTCGTCAATGCCAGCGTCAAAGGACACAAGGCCGAGCTGCGCCGGGTCATTCATCAAGCCTGAACTTTGAAGGAAGGCTGAGAAACTTGCTGGTCTTGATTAACGGCGAATCGCGGGACGTAGCGGACTCAATTACACTTGTTGAGCTGGTCAATCATCTTGCCCTCGCACACGAGCGACTCGCAATCGAGTTGAATCAAAAGGTCGTCCGCCGCGCCGACTGGCAGCAAACCATCATCCATGAAGGCGACCGCGTCGAGATCGTCCACTTCGTCGGCGGCGGGGTTAAAGACAGTGACAAGTAACAAGTGACAAGTGACGAGCAAGAAGAAGAACGAGACAGGAGAGCAGATGCGCGCTCTTGTTTTAACTTGCCACTTGTCACTCGTCACTTGTTACTGTTCTATCGTAAAGTCACTCTGTAAATTAAAAGAAAGCCCGGAGTATCGTTATGTCAACAGCAGTCCAATCGCAGGGTGAAAAACTGATTATCGCGGGGCGCGAGTTTAATTCACGGCTGATTATCGGCACGGGGAAGTATCGCAGCTTTGAGGAGATGAAGGCGGCGCACCGTGCGTCGGGCGCGGAGATGGTGACAGTCGCCGTGCGGCGTGTGCCGCTCGACCGCAGCTCAGAGTCTTTCCTCGATCATCTCGATTCTTCGCTCGCTATCCTGCCGAACACGGCTGGCTGCTACACTGCCGAAGAAGCCATTCGCACGGCGCGGCTCGCGCGCGAAGCCCTCGCGACAGACCTCATCAAGCTGGAAGTCATCGGCGATCAAACCACGCTCTTTCCTGATAACGAACAGACCCTCGAAGCAGCGCGCGTGCTTGTCAGTGAAGGCTTCGTCGTTTTGCCTTACTTCACGGACGATCTGATTATGGCGAAGAAGCTGCTGGACGCAGGCTGCGCGGCTGTCATGCCCCTCGCCGCGCCCATCGGCTCAGGACTCGGCATTCAGAACCCCGCCAACCTTCGCATCATGCGGGAGCAATTGCCCGATGCGACGATCATCGTTGATGCTGGCGTCGGCACGGCAAGCGACGCTGCGATTGCGATGGAGCTTGGCGCAGATGCCGTTCTGATGAACACCGCGATTGCCGAAGCGCAGGATTCCGAAAAGATGGCAACCGCCATGCGCCTCGCCATCGAAGCCGGACGCTTAGCATACCTTGCCGGACGAATGCCAAAGCGACTTTACGCGAGCGCATCAAGCCCATTGGTAGGGGTAATCAAGTAAATCGTTATGTGAGGCAAGGGCTGTGAAAAAGTAGCGCCGGACGACGTTCGCCGTCCGGCGCTTTTGTGTTACGGAATAGTCGGGTTGGCCGCTTTCTCTGTCACGTTGGCGGTGGTGCCATTGCGCCGGAAGTCTGTCACATTGCTGTCAGTATCAGCACCGTTCGGGCTACGTATATAGTCCTGTAGCCCACTCGCGACAGGAGACGTGAACGGCGTTCCTTCGCCGAAGGCAGCGAATGTGGCGGGGATAGTATTGGCTGCGGCACTCTGATAAGCGAGGCCATCTAACTTTACGCCGTTCAGTTCAATCTTGATTCCGCCCGACGTTGCTGTGAGATTAAAACTGGAGGCGCTGGCATCGAAGTCTGCCGCCGTGCCATAAGCGCTGGCCCCGTTGACGATTATCAAATAGCTGTTGGGCTGAATCACAGTCGTTCCGCTTCCCGGAGCGCCCGGCAAGGTGAAAGTGTTCACGGTTGTTGTCGAAGCGCTGGCGCGAGACGAGATGACCAGTCCGCTGATGTCAATCGCCTGAGTCGCCGACTTGTTATAAAGCTCCACAAAATCGTTAGCATCAGCCGGGGGAGACGAACTTGGTGGAGAAGTAACAACTTCATTGATAACTAAGTTGGCTGCACCCGTGACAGTGACGCTTGAAAAATCATCCCCGGCTCCGTCGTTTGGTGTCGAGTCCGGGTCGGGCGTACCTGACGCTGTCACTTGCGCCGTGTTGACCTTTGCGCCTATGGTCGCAACAGTCGCCGTGATGGTCAGTGTGGCAGCGGGGCTGCCGACGCTGACAGTGCCGACATCCCAAACGCCCGTGCCGCTCGTGTACGTGCCCTGGCTCGGTAATGCTGAAACGAAGGTCAGTCCCGCCGGTAAGAGGTCTGTCACCTGCACGCCCGTCGCCGCATCAGTGCCCGCATTATTAAGCGTGATGGTGAAGACAACTCTTTCGCCGATGTTCGGCGTCGAGTTATTCACCGTCTTTGTCAACGAAAGGTCGGCGGATGCTGCTGCTGCCGCATCATCGTTGGTGATCGTGCCGACGCCTTGATTATCCGCGATGGTTGCGTTCGTCGCCCCGCTCAAATTAACGAAGAAAGTTTCGTTTGCTTCAACCTGTGTGTCTCCATTGACCTGAACAGTCACCTGCTTGCTGGTCTCGCCCGGCGCGAAACTGAGTTGAGTAGAGGCAATGGCCGTGTAATCGCCCGGAGCAATCGCTGTGTTGTCAGCGGTCGCGTAATTGACCGTTACGGTCTGCGTGCTGGCGGTCGAGAGGCTGACGGTGAAGGTGAAAGCAGTAGTCCCCGCGTTGCCTTCGTTCTCTGTCACGTCCGTGATGATGATGGACGGGGTGACATCGTCGTTCTGGATTGTACCCGTGCCTTGAGCGGTCGTAAGGGTCGCGTTGACAGGATTGGTCAGGTTGACGAAGAAGGTCTCGTCCGGCTCGACCGTTGTGTCGCCGTTGATGGTGACGGAAATGGTCTCGGTCGTATCGCCCGGAATGAAGGTGAGCGTTCCCGACGCCGCCTGATAATCCGTGCCTGCCGTCGCCGTATTGTCGGCGGTCGCGTAGTCAACCGTCACGGTCTGCCCACTCGCCGCCGAGAGCGTGACCGTAAAGTCCAGGGTCTTTGTCCCGCTGTCGCCTTCCGTAACCAACACGCTGTTGATGGAGAGCGTCGGCGTAGCGTCGTTATCGTTGATCGTGCCCTGACCCTGATTGTCCACCAGGATCGCATTCGAGGCGTTCGAGAGGTTGACGAAATAGGTCTCGTTCGGTTCGTCCAGAGTATCGTTAATGATTGGAACGTTGATCGTCTTCGTCGTCTCGCCGGGCGCGAAGGTCAGCGTGCCGCTCACTGCCGTGTAATCCACGCCAGCCGTTGCCGTGCCGTTGGCCGTACTGTAATCAACTGTCACAGTCTGCGTGCTCGCCATCGAGAGCGTGACGGTGAAGTCGTGCGGGGTAGTGCCTTCCGAGAGAGCGCGATCGTTGATGGTGATATCCGGCCTGAGACCGCCGCTGCAATCGTTCAATGGCGAACTGCTGTTGCGCGGTGCTGGCGAGGCGACGAAGAAGTCCGTCGCGTTCTGGTCGGTGTCCAGACAGCCGCCTGACTTTCTGAAGTCTGCAAGCGTCGCACTCGGAGCGGGCGCGGGGCCGCTTCCTTCAAAGCAGATCGCGGTAGTGCCGTAGCCAACAAAATCAACCGCCGCCGCCAACTGTTGACCACAGGATGAGTTGGCAGGAATCGGCGTCGTGCTGGTCACCAGCGCAACTCTGCCCGCTGTGGCGGCCATGATGATAGTTCCCGACGCATCAGGCGTCGGTAAAGGACTCCCGATTGCGCCGCCCGAGGCTTCCTGCACAAGGAAATACTTGCCCGGCTGGATGAGACAAGGACCGGTCGGGCAAATGGGCGTCACCGCAAAAGCTGCCGTGCCCGTTGCCGCGCTGTACTGCACTGACCATCCTGTGACATCAACTATGGTTGTGCCGCGATTGAAGATTTCTATGAAATCGTGCGTGTAGGTCGCGCCGCCGTTGCCGCCGCCGCCGTAGACCTGACTGATGACGAGATTGGCCGCATCGTCGTTGGTGATCGTGCCGACACCCTGTGCATCAAGGATCGCCGCATTCGCACTCTGATTGGAGAGATTAACGAAGAAGGTCTCGTTAGACTCGACCAGCGTGTCGCCGTTGATGGTGATGGTAATAGTCTTCGCCGTCTCCCCCGGGTTGAAGGTGAGCGTGCCGCTCGTTGACAGGTAATCAGAGGGCGCGGTGGCAGAATTGCCTGCGGTCGCATAATCTACCGTGACGGTGCCTGTGCTGGCGGGAGAAAGCGTGACCGTGAAGTCCACAGTCTTCGTGCCAGCGTCGCCTTCCGTGACGCTCACGTCAGTGATTGAAAGGGAAGGCGTCGGCGGGGCTGCGTCGTCGTTGGTAATCGTGCCCTGTCCCTGCGCGTCAAGGATGGTGGCGTTTGCCGCGCCGCTCAAATTCACGAAGAAGGTTTCATTCTGTTCAAAGGTGGTGTCGCCATTCACTAAGACAGAAACGGTCTTGGTCGTTTCACCGGGGTTAAAGGTGAGCGTTCCCGACGCCGACTGATAATCGCCCGGAGTGTTGGCCGTCCCGTCTGCGGTGGCGTAATTAACGGTCACAGTCTGCCCGCTCGCCGCAGAAAGCGTGACCGTAAAGTCAGCCTGAGTCGTCCCGCTATCGCCTTCCGTGACGGTCGTGTCATTGATAGAGAGCGTCGGCGCAGCGTCGTCGTCTGTGATTGTCCCCTGACCCTGATTATCAAAGATGACGCCGTTCGTCGCATTCGTCAGATTAACCAAGAATGTCTCGCTTGATTCATCCAGCGAGTCGTTGATGATGGGGACGAGGATGGTTTTAGTGGTTTCACCGGGCGCAAAGGTGAGCGTTCCAGTGGTTGACTGATAGTCGCTGCCGGCAGTGGCCGTCCCGTCAGCCGTCGCGTAGTCAACAGTCACGGTCAATGTCGTCGGCGTTGAAAGCGTGACGGTGAATGTTGCATTGGCTGCGCTTTCCAGCACCGCCGCCGCATTGTTGATGGTAATTTCCGGCCTGAGACCGCTGCTGCAATTGTTCAAAGGCGAACTGGTGTTGCGCGGATTAGGCGTCGCGACGAGGAAGTCAGCCCCGTTGTCGTTCGTATCCAGACAGCCGCCAGCTTTTCTGAAGTCAGCGGTCGTGTTGGTATGTGCTGGCGCTGGCCCCGTTCCTTCGTAGCAGGAGGCGCTTCCGTAGCCCAGGAAATCTACGATGTTGTTGCCGCTCGGGTTGGTCGGCGTTGTCGACAGGTCATCGCCCGGACAAGGATCAAGGCTTACGGCAGCCGTGCCCGATACTAGCGCGACCTTCCCGCCGCTAACCGCCAGATTGATACTTCCGGTCGCATCCGGGGTCGGCAGGGCAACACCCACAGGGCTAGCGGGCGCGAATTCCTGAATCAGGAAGTATTGTCCCGGCGCTATCGTCCCCGAATTTATAACTGTCAGATTCGAGCCGAAACTACTGCTCGCAGCCGCGTACTGTACTGAGTAAGGGGTGACAGCGAAATTAACAGTAGCCGTGCCGCGATTGAAAATTTCGATGAAATCGTGTGTGTAGGTCGCGCCGCTGTTGCCGCCACCGCCGTAGACCTGGCTGATGACGAGATTGGCCGTATCATCATTTGTGATCGTGCCTTGACCTTGAGCATCCGAGATGAACGCATTCGTGGCGTTCGTCAGGTTAACGACGAAAGTCTCAGCAGTCTCAACCAGCGTATCGCCATTAATCGTAACGGTAATAGTTTTACTCGTATCGCCGGGATTAAAGGTGAGCGTGCCATTCGTTGATAGGTAATCCGTAGGCGCTGTGGCCGTGCCGTCTGCTGTCGCGTAATCCACCGTGACGGTCTGCGTGCTGGTCATAGAAAGCGAGACAGTGAAATCTACGGTCGTGGTGCCACTATTACCTTCTGCCACATTGACATCGTTAATCGTGATTGCCGGAACCGGAGGCGCAGCATCGTCGTTGATGATCGTGCCTTGTCCCTGTCCGTCAGCGATGGTGGCGTTTGACGCACTGCTCAAATCTACGACGAAGGTTTCATTCGATTCAAACGTTGTGTCGCCATTAACTGAGACGGTAATGGTCTTGCTCGTTTCGCCAGGGTTAAAGGTGAGCGTTCCGCTCGTTGATTGATAATCGCCCGGATTATTGGCTGACCCGTCGGCGGTAGCATAGTTAACGGTCACAGTGAAGGCGCTCGGCGCAGAAAGTGTGACCGTAAAGGTAGCCGGAGTTGTTCCACCATCGCCTTCCGCGACACTGACATCGTTAATTGAAATCGTCGGCGCAGCGTCATTGTCTGTAATCGTCCCCTGTCCCTGACTGTCCAGAAGCACACCGTTCGTAGCATTCGTCAGATTAACAAAGAACGTCTCGCTTGGCTCATCCATTATATCGCCGACGATAGTGATGGTGATGACCTTGCTCGTCTCTCCCGGATTGAAGGTGAGTGTGCCGCTCGCTGACTGATAATCGCTTCCTGCTATGGCTGTGCCATTTGCCGTCGCATAATCAACCGTCACGGTCTGAGTGCTTGATGTTGAGAGCGTGACGGTGAAGTCAACAGTCTTCGTGCCTGTATCGCCTTCAGTAACCGTGACATCGTTGATGGTGATGTCCGGCTGGAGACCGCTGCTGCAATCGTTGATGGGAGAACTGGTGTTGCGCGGATTGGGCGCAGCGACAAGGAAGTCCGCCGCATTATCATTCGTGTCCACGCAGCCGCCCGTTTTTCTGAAATCAGCGGTCGTGTTACTCGGCGCAGGCGCAGGCCCCGCCCCCTCATAGCAGGTGGCACTCGTTCCATAGCCCACGAAGTCCACGATGTTGTTGCCGCTCGGGTTGGTCTGTGCGGTCGAGAGATCATCACCTGGGCAGGACGTGGCGCTGACGGCAGTCGTGCCAAAGACAAGCGCGACTTTGCCAGCAGTCGCCGCCAGATTGATGCTGCCAGTCGCATCCGGCGCAGGTGGCGCAGCGCCGACAGCGCCTCCTGATGCTTGCTGTACCAGGAAATACTGCCCCGGAGCGATTGTCCCCGAATTTATCGCCGTTAATGAGCTTGAGGTCGTGCCCCCGAAATTACTGGTTGCGCCCGCGTACTGTATTGAGTAAGGCGTGACGGCGAAGTTAACGGTCGTCGTGCCGCGATTGAAGATTTCCACGAAGTCATTGGTCAGGGCAGCGTTCGTCAGTCCGCCTCCGCCGTACACCTGGCTGATGACCAGATTGGCCGTGTCATCATTGGTGATTGTGCCCACCCCCTGATTGTCTGTAATCACGGAGTTGGAACTGGCGTTGGTCAGATTGACAAAGAAGGTCTCGTCAGGCTCGACCAGCGTATCGCCGTTGATGATCACGCTGATCGTCTTACTCGTTTCGCCGGGGGCGAAGGTGACTGTTCCATTGGTTGATTGATAGTCGCTTCCCGCCGTGGCCGTGCCGTTGGCCGTAGCGTAATCCACCGTAATGGTTGCAGTCGGGGTCATGGAGAGCGAGACGGTGAAGTCCAATGTCTTAGTGCCGCTAGCGCCTTCCGTAACGCTCACGTCATTAATCGTGATCGCGGGTATAGGAGGAGCGGCATCGTCATTCGTGATCGTGCCCTGTCCCTGATTATCAGAGATTGTCGCGTTCGTCGGCGTGGTCAGGTTGATGAGGAACGTCTCGTTCGGCTCAAAGGTCGTGTCACCGTTGACGAGGACGGTGATGGTTTGAGTCGTCTGCCCGGGATTGAAAGTCAGCGTGCCGCTCGTAGATTGATAATCTGTCCCGGCTGTGGCCGTGCCGTCTGCGGTGGCGAAATTCACCGTGACGGGCTGCCCGCTCGCTGCCGAGAGGGTCACGTTGAAAGTGGCATTGGTTGTCCCGCTATTGCCTTCCGTGACTGACACATTATCAATGGAGAGCGACGGCGCGGCGTCATCATCTGTGATTGTGCCCTGACCCTGATTGTCCAGAATGACTGCGTTCGGGGCATTCGTCAGGTTGACGAAGAAAGTCTCGCTCGGCTCGTCCATCGTATCGTTGATGATGGGGACGAGGATGCTCTTGTTGGTTTCACCGGGCGCGAAAGTCAGCGTGCCGCTCGTTGATTGATAATCACTGCCCGCTGTGGCCGTGCCGTTAGCCGTAGCATAATCAACACTGACGGTTGACGTACTCGCCGTCGAAAGCGTGACGATGAACGTCGCATTGGCAGAGCTTTCCGAGACCGCTGCCGGATCGTTGATAGTGATGTCAGGCTTGAGACCCGCGCTGCAATCGTTCAAAGGTGAACTGGTGTTGCGTGGACTGGGCGTGGCGACGAGGAAATCATTCGCATTGAAGTTCGTGTCCAGACAGCCGCCCGCTTTTCTGAAATCCGCGTTCGTCGAGTTTGGCGCAGCCGCTGGCCCTGGCCCCTCGTAGCAATGTCCCGGCGTGTCAGCATTGCTGCCATAGCCTACGAAATCGGCGATAGCGGGATTGTTTGGGATAAACGGAGACGCGCCATCATCGCCGGGGCAGCTGGAAGCAGGAAGCGCTGATGTGCCCACGACAAGTGCGACCTTGCCGCCAGCAGAAAGCAGATTGATGGTTCCCGTCGCATCAGGCGTGGGCAGCGCAGCGCCAACCGCGCCGCCAGATGCCTCCTGAACCAGGAAGTATTGTCCGGGAGCAATCGTGCCCGCCGTAATGTTTGTCTTGCTATTGGCGCTGGTTGAGCCGAACGAGCCGCCGATTCCGACAAATTGAATTGAATACGGCGTGACAGAGAAATCAACCGTGGTCGTGCCCCTGTTGAAGATTTCCACGAAATCATTTCTGTACGTCGCGCTCGCGTTGCCGCCGCCGACATAAAGCTGGCTAATGACGAGGTTGCCCGGAGGAGGAGGCGCTCCCGTGAAGTTAGCCGTATTGCTGCCCGTCAGGCACTGTGACGAGGTGACAAAGGCTATCGCTGCGGGGTTAAACGTCAGGCCTGCTTTCGAGGGTGTCACCCTGACGTTGTTCTGGCAGCCCAGATCGCCGGATGAATAGTTTCCGTTGGCGTCGGTCGTCGTGGTTTTCGATGAGAGCGTTCCCTGCGAGTTCAAGTCGAAGGTTATCAACACATCGCTCAACGGATTACCGCTGCCATCCGTCACCCGCCCGCTGACGGAGTACGTAATCGCAGACGAGTTGACCGTGAGCGTGGCCTGGCTGCTCGTGACGGTCGTCGTGCCGTCTGTCGCCGTAGCGGTGATGCGCGCTGTGCCCGGAGATTGTCCCGTGACGGTCGCTGTGGCGATACCCGTGCCGGGGTCTGTTGTGACTGTACCGACGGTGGCGACCGCTGTGTTGTCCGAAGTGAACGTGATCGTCACCCCGGTCATGGGTTGACCGAACTGGTTGAACGCCTGCGCCGTGAACTGCGTTGACTGCCCCGCGATAACGCTGGCCGATGGTGGCGAGATCGCCACGCTCGTCAGGCGCGCAGGACAACTACCGAAAGGCGTGCCGTCCACGCGCGTGCCCGGACTGAACAGTCGCGGGCCGCTTCCGGGCGCGGTCGTGTGCGTTCTGAAACTGCCGGTGATGTCGGGCGAGCGCGTCAGGGATTGGTTAGAGTCGGCGTTCAGTCCCGTCGAGCCGCCGTAAGTAAATTGCGCGACGAGGTTGCCCGCCGAGTCCCTGACGACGACTGTCAACCCGGAGTTTGTCAGCGACAACCCGCCCGAAGAAGCCGTCACCACCTGCGCGCAGCCGAAGGCGCTATTTGTCGACTCTGGAGTTCCGCCTCCGAAGACGACAATCGCTTCGCTGGCCGGAAGAGTCGTGTTGGCGGCAAACGTGTGACGCACCGATTCAGTGCCGCTCGCCGCGCGCGTGCGAATTGTCCAGCCGGAAATGTTGATGCCGCCGCTCGTGGAGTTGACCAACTCGACAAACTCATCATCGCTTGAGTCTCTGACACCATCGCGGTTCGCGTCTCCCGCGATGCCGTCGGGCGGGTCGGCCAGCACTTCGTTGATGACGACGGTCGGCGCAGTCACGTTGAGCGTCGCTGTGCCGGTCACGCCCTGCGACGTAGCCCTGATCGTCGTCTGCCCCTGACTGACCGCAGTCGCAAGTCCCGTTGCCGCATCAATGGTGGCAACGTTCGTGTTTGTTGATTCCCACGCGAACGTCAGCCCCATTATCTCGTTGCCGAACTGATCGAGGCCGCGCGCCGTGAACTGCTGCGTGCCACCCACAGGAATCGTCGCCGGAGAGGGAGTGACTTCGACGCTCGTCAAGATGCGCTCGACCGCGCGCACCGTCAGGATAGCGGGCGCGGATTGAACGCCGCGAGCCGACGCCCTGATCTCAGTCGTCCCGGCAGAAACGGCAGTCGCCAGCCCCGTCTGGTCAATCGTCGCCACCGCCGTGTTGCTCGATTGCCAGAAGAAGATGACGCCGGAGACGACATTGTTATTGGCGTCGTAGGCGGTAGCGGTAAACTGCTGCTTCGCCCCCGCATCAATCGTCGCCGTCGCGGGCGAGACCTCGATGCGCGTGACTGTGTTGATGGCGAAAGGCGCTCCGTTGACGCGAGTGCCCGGACTGAAAGGCCCCCCATTGCTTCCCGGCACTGACGAGTGCAGGACAAAGCCAGCGCATACAGAGGAATCGCGGTCGGCATCGGGCGAGCGCGTTAGAGACTGGTTGGCGTCGCCGTTCAAGCCGGTCGAGCCGCCATAGGAGAAGATAGTGACGATGTCCTGCGACGGCTGGCGCAGGGTGATGACGCCGCCGGAGTTCGTCAGCGATAACCCGCCCGAAGATGCTTTGAGAACAAGCGCGCCGCCGAACGCGGGATCAGCCACGTTGGGATTTCCACCACCGAAGACGACGATGGCAGAGCCTGCCGGGAAGATCGTGCCGGGCGCGAAAGTGTGGCGCACGGTGTCTGTGGAAGATGATGTGCTGCGCGCCGTCAGTTGATAGCCGCTGATGTCTATATCTGCATTAGTCCTGTTGACTAACTCGATAAATTCATCTTCGCTTGAGCTGCGCGCACCGTCGCGGTTGGCATCTCCATCGAGACCCTCGGGCGGATCGGCCAGCACTTCGTTGATGACGATGTTGCGACACGAATCGCCCGCGAAGATGACAGTGACCAGGTTGCTGTCGCGGTTGTCTGCACGAATGACCAGATCAATTTGTCCCGCGCCGCGCAAATCCGCGGGAATAAGCACGCGAACTTCGTCCATGCCGGGCATGTTGGGAGTTTTCGACACTGACTCGACCGTTAAGGCACGCCCGCCAGCCGTCACCGTCACCTGCGTTGCATCGCGCACACCGGTCGCAAAGATGACGAGCCGCAGTTGGCCGCTCGACGGATCGAACGGGCCGGGCTGAAGCGTGTCGGCATTCAGGATCATGCCTTCGCCCAGACCATCGCCGCTAATGGTGAAGATTCCCGGAGCGGCGCGCAGGACTGGCACCGTCCCACGCGATTGGAAACCTTCGGAGTTGGTGACGATGACTTCGGCTGTGCCAAGCTCGGTTTCCGCCGGAACGTGGAAGTTGATCTGGTCGGGCGAGACGAAAAAGATTTGCGCCGCGCGCCCGTTGACGGTGACGGTCGTGCCGCCGAGCGTTCTCGGGAAAGTTCCATCGGCTTGCCTCTGCGCTTGCACCGTTGTAAACGAAAGCACGCCGCCACGAGCGACCGCGATGCTGTCAGGCGCGACTGCCTCGGTGGTCGCAGGCTCGTTGCCAAACGATGCGCCGTTTAAGACTGTCAGTGTCCCGACGCTCGGGCGCACAGCAGTCCCCGTCATGTAAATCTCCGTGTTGTTCTCGAATCCGGAGGTGACAGCGCCGGACAGCGTGCGCGGGAAATTGAAAGCGACAATCGCGCCATCGTCTGAGAGAGACGAGATGACTTCGGCGGCGCGAAGGCTTCCGTCAAAGCCGTCGGCGACACTCGACGTGACGTTCGTGACACGGCCAAACTGCCCGGTCGGAATGTCGAAGGTGTAAAGCTCTACACTGTTGTCGGAGTTGGAGCCGGTCGTGGGGACAGGGCGGCGCGTGGCAAAGGCGATGCGCGTTCCATCGCCACTGATGGTCGGATGCAGCGGCACTTCCGTTTCGCGCACGCCGAGCGCAGTGATTTGTCGAGCCGAGTCAGTGACGCGGCCATCGAAGAGAAAGACCTGGCTGCTGTTTGGAGCTGCATCGGCTGAATAAACTATCCGTGACCCGTCATCGCTAATCGCGCGCCCGTAAGTGAAAGCGAGATTCGTGACGCTGCCGGCGAGGACGCGAATAGTGCCGTCCGCACGATTTTGCAGCACGAGATCGCGCTGCACTGCTGGCAGGGAATTGTTATCACGGATGTAAGCGACTCGCGCACCATTGCCGCTGATCTTGGCGTCCGTTGCTCCGACAGTGCCCGCCGCGCTCGTCAGTTGAGTGAACGTGTTTGATGCGGTGTCGAAGATGTAGATTTCAAAATTGCCGTCAGCGTTTTGATTGGCGAGGTCGCGATTTGAAGAGAATGCTATGAAGCGCCCGTCATCCGTCAGAGACGGCTGAAAGTTTCCCTGTCGCGTGCGCTCAGAGGCGCTGACGGGAGTCGTATTGGTGACTTGCCTGAGCGTCGTTCCGTCGAAGAGAAAGATTTCGGAGTTGCCGTCCGCGTTCGTGCCGAGCGGGTTATCCCTTGAGGCAAACGCGATGATTGAGCCGTCCTGCGAGATGCCGGGGGCTGGAGCGCGCGTGACGCCCATCTGGATAAATGTCGCGGGGTCGCTGGCGACATCTGCGCGCAGAGCGTGAAAGCCGTTGCCGCCCGCGCCCGCTATATCTTTGGTTGATTCAAAGGCGATGCGGCGTCCGTCGCCGCTCAGGGATGGATTGACGTTGACCCCGTCTTCGGTCGTGTTCGTGATCCGCCTGAGCGCGCCCGTTTGCGAGCGCGCGCTCCACAGCCCCAGCAGGCAGAGCGCGAGCGCAAGGCTCAGAAGAACAGCTAGAGGTCTCAGGCGAAGCACCGAGGCATTGCTCCGTATCGAAAGCTAGAGTTAGAAACAAGTGCGACCCGGAGAATTCTTGTGGCCGCGTCAGTCAAACAGAACTGAGAAATTAACGAGCAGGAAAGTGCCTGACGAAAACCGGCTGTCTGAAAGTCAACAAACAGGGCGCAGCAGATTTAAGTGTTCGGCAGGGAGCATTCTACATTTTTAGCCGCGAAAGACAAGAAGAGTAAGCACAGACCGCGCGCCGCAGTTGAAAAAGTTGATTTTTATTCAGCCTTGATCAAAATCCGGAACAAATAAGATAGAACAGATAAGATAGACTTTCAGGATGAGGAGGGGATACGTAGGTTACTATTATGTTAAGGAAAGAAAATTCGATTATTCCCCACCCCGAAAACGGAGAATGCCCAAATGAAGATTCTTGTCACAGGCTCAAGCGGTCTGGTCGGTTCGGCGCTCATTCCCAGCCTCAAGGCTCAAGGCCACGAGGTAATCCGGCTTGTTCGCTCCACGCCGAAAGATAGCGCGACGCAAATTTACTGGAACCCGGAGAAGGGAACCGTGAGCGCGGATGAGTTGGAAGGCTTCGACGGCGTGGTTCATCTGGCGGGAGATAATCTGGCCGAAGGAAGATGGACGGATGAGAAGAAGCGAAGCATCCGCGAGAGCCGCATCAAGGGAACGACGCTGCTCAGTGAAACTCTGGCGAAGCTGGAGCGCAAGCCCGGAGTCATGGTCTCTGCTTCAGCCATCGGATTTTACGGCAGCCGCGGAGACGAAATCTTAAACGAGCAAAGCGCGTCGGGCGATGATTTTCTTTCGGAAGTATGCCGCGAGTGGGAGTTGTCCACACAACTCGCGTCGCAAAGCGGAGTGCGCGTCGTTCACTTGCGCTTCGGCGTCATCCTGAGCGGCGAGGGCGGGGCACTTGCAAAGATGCTCACTCCCTTTCGGAT
>JACCVS010000469.1 GCA_013698055.1 Acidobacteriota bacterium | reverse complement strand
GAGCGCGTGCGCAATCTCTTCGGGGCACATTGGCTTAACAAGCAGTCCTGTTTTTTGATGCTCAACTAATTCGGGATTGCCGCCTGAGCGCGCCGCGACGACGGGAACGCCCGAAGCCATCGCTTCCAAGATAGCGTTGCTGAAGCTCTCATCTATGGAAGGAAGAACGATAACATCGAACTGACTATAGATATCACTTTCAGCTTCCGCGAACTCTGAGAAACTGAGCCTCCCTTGCTGCTGCAACCTCTCAGCCCGACGCCGAACTTTGTTCGCGTAACTGCGACTCGAAGCATGGGCGTATGGGCCTCCGACGATTGCGAACGTAACGTTCTCTTTAGTTGCGAAGACCAACTCCGCTGCGCGTATGAAATCCATATGCCTCTTCTGGGGGGTGAAATGGGCGATCATACCCACACGGAAATCCTCGCTTCTCTCCTTCTCCGCGAATGGCGGCGGCGCTATGCCGTTCGGAATCACTTGCACGCGCGGTCTGCCGGAGGGTTGGCAAAACTGCCGCCTCACATAATTCGAGTTGCAGATAACTGATCTGGAGAGCAAGCGAATGAGGTCCAAGACCCGCCGAGTATCCTTAATGCTTCGCAAGCCACTGCCGAGACTCACGTGCCCCCCTAGTCGCCAAATATGCGGCACGCCCGCGAGGTTGGCGGCCATTGCAAGATTGAAGCAGTAGTAATTGGATTGCACGAGCACGGCCTGCTTGCTACGCATGTATTCGGCGAGCCGGACGATTCCGGTTGATTTGAAATAGTCTTCAAACACTTCCGTGCGCACCCCCATAGAGCGAACCAGTTGAAGCGGCCTGCCCATTTTCCGAGAGACCACCAGAGGCTCGTAGAGCCTGCGGTCTAATCGTTCCAGAAAGCGTAAAAGAAAGCGCTCCGTCCCCCCTAGTGTGTGCGGGTGAATCTCAAAGATTATACGTACGGGTTTAGTCATGATTACAGAGACCGGACAGAATCGCGCGGACGTGATTCTGGTCTGAGCCGAGATGGATTTTGTAGCAGCGCGCGGAACTCACAAGGCTTGAGTAGATTTCAAACTGGCTTTGAAGCACGGAAGGCCCAAGTATTGAGGCCGGATATTCTTTAGGCGTCTGCCGCAAGCACTCCAAAAGGGCATCAGGCTTCGTCAACTCCTCCAACCTAGTCTCCAGCCCTTTCCCGACGTGCGGGAAGAGCAGATATTTAACCGTGGAAGGTTTGTCTCTCTTCGGCCTGAAGTCCGCAAGGTCAATCCTATGCTTCCAGCGCGTACCTTTCTTTAAGCGCCCGCCCCGCTTGAATCTCTTCCACTCTGGAAGGAGCTTTAAGGAGTGCTCCGTAAGATAAAGGTCAGACTCGTATCCTGCGGCATACACCACAGACCCGCGTGAGCGTAACAAGACCATGTCGTCCGCAAGAAACTTATAACCGGCGCTTAGCAGGTTCAGCGTCGTGGTAGATTTTCCGCTCCCCGAAACTCCCGGTAAGATGACCGCCGTTCCGTCTCTCGCAACTGCGGCGCCATGCCAGACAAGCACCCCATGTTTTTTCAAGAGGTCTAAAAGAATCGGCTCAAGCAGATAGTAGTAGATAAATTCCGAATCCCAGTCGGGGAGCGAACGGCAGTGAAACTGCCAGGGGTAATCGTAAAGGTATCCGGTCAGCAGATACCTCTTTCCGTCGCTGATAAAGAGCAGGTGCTTGCTGATGAAAGAGTGCCAGCGCTTGAGACGGGGGAGCGCAGCAGGGGTACGGTCTGGGGATTGAAAAACTGCCCGAACAGTTCTGGCTTTGGAGATAGGAATCTCGAACGACCCCCAGTTGGCGCGCACCAGCCGCCGCAGAGACGCGTCGCCCGTTTGGAAAAGAACGCAGACGCCCGAAACGCGGAACGCGTCAGTAGGCAGTTTCGAGTTCAGGTATTTTGTATAGGCTTTGGGTGTGTCGTGCTGAAGGCGTTTGCGTGGAGGCATCTGATTTTTCTAATCAGTACTTTGAAACTCAACCTATATTCGACAGGTAAATCTTAGAATTAAGAGTCAACTCCCGCGGTAAAACATATCACAGTAAAAGGAGAGCATGGTAGCATTCGTGTAAAGTTGCAAGGCGGCGCATCTATCACGAGGGTGAAGATGAAAGGGGTTTACCAAAGCCTCGGTTGCGGTAATAATCGCCTTAACTGCTCCGAAGCCTTATCTTCAAAAGACATGTGCGGAATTAGCGGACAATTGAGATTCGACGACCGACCGGCAGACCGCGCCTTGGTCAAACGAATGACGCGCCGTTTATCCCACAGAGGCCCTGATGATGTCGGCTACTACTTCGGACGTAAAGTAGCCTTCGGTCACCGGCGACTCGCCATCATAGACTTAAAGGGTGGCCAACAGCCTATTTTCGATAACTCGCGCTCAGTCTGCCTTGTCTCCAACAATGAAATCTATAATCACGTCGAACTCAGAAGAGAGCTTGAGGCAAAAGGGTGCGGATTCAAATCATCCAGCGATACGGAAGTAATCCTACACCTTTTCAAAGAAGAGAGAGAGCGTGGCTTCATTAAGCTGGAAGGGATGTTCGCTTTTGCCGTCTGGGATGATCCGAGCGAGACGTTGTACTTGGCCCGCGATCCGTTCGGCATCAAGCCGCTCTACTACTATCAAGACTCAAAGGTCTTTATTTTCGCCTCGGAGATGAAAGCTCTCCTCGAATATAGAGAACTCGACAGAGAGCTTGACTTGGAGGCCATTGATGGGTACTTCGCGTCGCTTGCAATACCTGAACCGCGTTCAGTTTTCCGCCGCGTTCGTAAACTACCGGCGGGACACTTCCTCAAGGTGCGGGGCGGGAAAGTTGTAATCGAACGATACTGGGAGCCAAGGTTTGCAACTACCTCTCAGCCTAGATTGAGCAGTGAAGGCTCTGTTAAAGAGCTTGAAGATCAATTCCGAAATCAACTGCGGCGAAGCGTCCGCGTCAGCCTGAGGAGTGATGTGCCGGTCGGGTTGCTGCTAAGCGGCGGCGTTGATTCAAGCAGCATCGCCGCATTCGCCTCGCGCGAGAGCCAGAAACCTCTGCACACCTTCTCTGCCGCGTTCGACGAGAATGAATTCAACGAGTCTTCCTTCAGCCGCTCCGTGTCGGAGGCGTTCGGAACTCGTCATCACGAGGTTTTGGTGACGAAAGGCCGCGCCACACGCATCGCCACACGTTTGGCAGAACTGATAGACGAGCCGTTCGCGGATTCGTCATCCATTCCCACGTATGCCGTCTGCGAGATGGCGAGCCGTCATGTGAAGACCGTGCTCTCGGGCGAAGGCGCGGACGAACTTTTCGGCGGCTACCCATGGCATATGGTTAAAGCCCCCCAACGTCGTGCCTGTGACGACGAACATCCGTCGCGCATAGTTTTCAGCGAGAACGAAAGGGGTGCACTTTATTCCAGCGACTTTAAGAGCGGGTTTGAGAAACTCCGCAGAAGAAGCTCGCATTTAGTTGAATCGCACCACACCAAGCGTCTCTCTGCCCTCGATCGCTCCCTGCTCGAAGACCTCAGAATCTATCTCCCTTCGGACATACTGTTCAAATCAGACCGCGTTTCAATGATTCATTCGCTCGAAGTCCGCGTTCCGTTTTTGAACCGAGAGTTCGCAGACTTCGCCACAAGGCTGCCGGATAAAATGAAAGTCAACGGAGCGATCCGCAAGTATCTGTTGAAACGAGCAATGAGAAGTATTTTGCCGAGCCCCATCACGCAGCGCCCGAAGAAAGGGTTCAGCATCCCTATGGATTTATGGCTGTGGGAAGAGGGGAAATGGCGCGACATGATCTACGACACCATTTTCAGTCGCCGCACGCGCGAGCGCGCACAGTTTGAGATGAAGACGCTGGAAAGACTTCAACACGAGCACGAGCGACTCGAACGCTTTCATGGCTACAAACTGTGGACGGTTTATGTCTTTGAGATGTGGCAGCGCACCTTTCTAGATTGATGTAGAATTTTCCTGCCGAGGAGCATTCACGTTGAAAGTCACAGTAACCATGCCCGCCTACAACGCCGCCCCGTACGTACGCGAGGCTGTGGAGAGCGTTCTCAATCAGGACTTCGGCTCGTTTGAACTCGTCGTCGTGGACGACGGCTCGCTCGATGCTACTTGGAAATATCTGAAGAGCTATGCGAAACATCCGAAGATCAGACTGTTTCGCAACCGCAAGAATTTAGGCGTGGGCGCGACGCGGAATCGAATACTGGGACTAGCGCGCGGCAAATACATCACCCCCTGCGACGCAGACGACCTGCTAATGCCCGGCACGCTCAAGCGGCTTAGCCTGTATCTGGATCAGCACCCGCGCATCGGCGCCGTTTACGGAGATCTGCTGGACATGATGACCGACCGCGATAATCGCCTTACGCGCCCTCCTCAGCTCCTCGGAAAAGATTACAGACTGACTTGGGACTTAATAGAGAACGCCGTCAACCACGCGGGTTCGATGATCAGAAAATCGCTGATGATCGAGGTGGGTGGCTACGACACTGGCGTCTATTCCGTGGACGATTGGAGTCTCTGGCTGAAGTTAACAGAGATCTCCCGTTTCAAGTATCTGGCCGGGGAAATCTTTTACATCTGGCGGAGAAACCCCTTGAGCCTCACTCAAACCGACAGACACTTGAATGCGGATGTGGAGAAGATTTGGCGCGAAGCTATCGCTCGAAGATACCAGTAAGGCAATCCAGCCTTAAGGATTGTCGTCAAGGTTCAACACAGCATCCGCTCGAAGCTCCCGGTGCTCGCGGTGGGAGATAAGTAGTATCGTGCACTCACGCTTGACCTGAACTAAGTTCTCCAAAATGCGATTTTCAGTCTTGAGGTCAACGCTCGACAAGGCTTCGTCCAGTATGAGCGCCTTGGGTCTTCTGAGCAGAGCGCGCAGCAGAGAGAGGCGCTGTTTTTGCCCTGTGGATAAACCCTGGCCGAGTTCATCTATCTGGTGTTCGAACCGCCTTGGCATCTCTAAAATGAACTGGCACTCGGCGCGCGCGGTTGATTCAAGCAAGAAATCTTCGTCGGGCGGTGACTTCAGACCGTAGGTGACGTTCTCGTAAATACTTCCCTCGAAGAGGAACGGCTCGGTGCTCGAATAACCGAGGTGCTCTCTCATGCGCGTGGTGGCGCTATGGGCCGGGAACAACTCGCCATCGAGTTTCACTTCGACCGCGCCTCGCGCGGGCAGCGCATCGCCCAACATGAGGCGGACGAGTGTGCTCTTGCCGACGCCCGAAGAACCGCGAACGCGCACGAGCGAACCGGGCGCGACCTCCAGTTGAAAGTTATTGAAGAGCGCGGCTTGACCGCAGTACCCGAATGTCACGGCGTTTAACTTCCAACCAATCGCAGACCTGACGGGTTTAATCTCATCGCTTAGAGAGGACGACGCGACCACTTTTACGGTGTCCGTTTCTCTCTGCTCGAGCCACCAGCGAAAAGTGTAGCGGAATTCGGTGGAGGCGAAAGCGAGCCTTGATGCGTTGCTCAGTATCGGCGCTAAATTCTGCGCGAACCGGAAGGAGAGGTAAAGAAAGGGCACGGCGAAGCGGCGGTCAATCGCGAGCGTCGAGTCCTGCACAAGCGCCACCCACAGAATCGTCAGCACAATGGTAAGCGGGGCGAGCGCGCTCAACAGGCCTTCGACCCAATAGTATTGAGCGATGCAGTCGCTGTAAGTTTTCAGGTAGCCGAGGATTCTGCTCTTCTCATTTTTTTGCTGGTTGAAGAGGCGTATGAGCAGGAAGTTTCTGAACACGTTGTTGAGGTGAAGCATAATCTTTGTGAGCGCTTCGGCGTGCATCGTCGCGCTCCTCTTCACACGTTTGTTGAGTTCGCGCGCGGGAAGCGAGATCATCAACACCGCCAGGAGCAGCAGAATGGTTGGCAGCGGACTCATCAAAAACAGCGAAGCCAGAATCCCCAGGCTCAAAATCCCTTGTAGGGTCAGCACCTGCACAGACTGGATCGCTATCGAGGCCGTGTAGATTCGTTGGTTGAAAAGGCTGAGCGTTTCGGAGCTTCTGACCGCCGATGCATCCAGACAACTTTCGACGAGCAGACGGCGGATTCTGTGAGAGAACCCTTCGACCGCCCCGCCGCCGACAACTACTTGGGCGAAGCTCAACAAGGAGCGCAGTGCAGCGACCAACAGGATGAGCAGGACAATCTTATTTAAGGTGAGTGTCGGGAAGAACCAAGAGTTATTCAAATTCGGCGTAGTGACCAGTCCGAGCGCGGCCAAGAAGCGCTGCAAGAGAGAGGCGAAGGCCAGTTCGAGCAGCAGAAGAATCAGGCCGAATAGCCACAGGAGGCAGACCGCCCTGATGGTATTGCGTCCGATGAACTCTATCAGATCACGGCGGCTAGCCCTTGCTCGCGTCAACGAGTTTCCTCTTCTTTAACTCCGACACGAACTGGGCGACATCCCGTTCAACGGTCTTCTCGGAAGCGTCGTAGCTCTCGGCCAGTCTGCTCGCGACTTTAGCGAGCGATGTCTTCCCGTCAAGCATTTTCCAGATGGAGAGGGCCACGTCGTCCAACTCGTAGTAGTCCCCTGTCCTTAGGTCGAACAGAATTCCTGCGCGCCCTATCTGCTTCCATTTGACGTCGGCTCTTTTCTCGGGTTGTATGTTTGAAGCTGCCATAATTAATCTATTGATGTATGAAAATCTGAGAGCGGCGCGAGCAAGTCCGGCTGATCCGAGTAGATGCGAACAGCGTAAGGCTCCAGAACGTCTCGGAAAAGCCCGTCCGAATTGACCTCGACTGACTTGGCCTCGCCCCAAAGTTTAAGAACGCGCCCCTTCAGTTCCGGCGCGAGAATCACCACCGTCACATTCGCATCAGAGGCATTAACCAGAAGGATGACAAAAGAATTGAGATGCCGCTTCACGCGCCACTCTATACTTTCCTTCCCGCACTCAGGCGTCTGTCTCTCTCGAATCTCCAGCGTCCAAGCTGCGTCGCGGGACGTGAAGACGCAGCTCATCAGGGAGAGTTCCTTGACGACCTTCGAGTAGTAACTCCAGAACCGGCGGTTGCGTCGCCGGGCTTCCAGAAAATCCGCGTGAGTCCGGTCAAGGTCTTCATGGATTTTTGGTGGGATGCCGCAGGCAAAATTCGGGCGCGAGGAGGAGACCATCCCGTAGTGGTGCAGCCCCTTCGCCCCACGTATGACAGCCTGATAAGCCATGAAGCGCGACTCCTGATAGGTCGGGTACGCGGCCTCCTCGTCCTCCAAACAATTCCAGCCCCAGGCCTGAAGAACAGGGATGATGGGTTTGCCCGGCGCGTAAGACATCCAGAGTTCGGTCTGTGCGCCGACAACTGCAATGGAGTGCGGCCAGCCCTGCTCTACCAGTTTCAGGCGACACCCCCAGCACCACGACGGCACAGGGTAGGTGCTGAATCCATAAACGTCTGCCAACCCGGCCCACCTGCGCATCTCTTCAGTCTCATCCAAGTCCGACAGCCATTGATTACATAGGATGGGATGATACGGGTCAACGCTTCTCACGACACGGCAGCCTATCTCCACGTTGGAGAATTTCACACGGTTTAGTACTGGTTCGTCGTCCATCTCCCAGAAGAGCAGCGCCGGGTGGCGCGCGAATCTTGAGACCACCTTTTTTAAGAGCACGAAGTCGCAGCAGAGTTGTCCCGGCGGCCTATAACAGACGTACAGACCCGCGCCCCAAATCCTATCCAACCGATTCGCGCTTTCGAGTCCACCGCTAAAGAAGACCGTATTAAAGCCCATCGCGCGAAGCCTTGCGAGTCCTTCGCCGCTTTCATCATCAATTTCGTCCCGGGCATAGTAGAGAGCCAGGGGAAAGAACGGCTCTCCGTTAACTAGAATAGTCCGATCCTCGCGCACGTCCACTCTGGTCGGCACTTCCGCTTGCGGGAGAAGGTCTCTCACAGAAAGGCGTGGAACTTTTGTAGTCCGCCTCGACCTCAACCGACGAAGAAGGGGCAGAAGAACGGGGCGCGCCACCTTTTTCAAAAGCGCGGCGGTCTCGGAATCCAGCCCTGCTGCTGTCATCTCTGTTTCCTCGCGCGGCTGAGGCGTGTTGTCCGCGCGTGCGCCCTTGTCAGTCGTGCAAAATTGGCCTTGGCGGGTCTGAATCGCGGGTGCAGCTTGAGCGCAGTTAGATACTCTTGGCGCGCCTCATCGTACATCCCAAGGTCTTCGTACAGAACGCCCAGGCTATTGTGCGCGAGCAGGTGGTTGGGATGAAGCTGAATCGCATTCCTGAGCGCAGAGATTCCTTTTTTGGAGTTGCCGTCCTCAACCAGCACCATGCCGAGCAGTGCCCAGGCATCCGCCGACTCAGGCTTTATCCGAATCGCCCGTTTCAAATACCTTTTCGCCGACCGTAAATTCCCGTTCCCCAACTCTATCATGCCCCAGAGCTGGTAAGCGTCGTGGAATGAGGGGTCAAGCTTGACGGCTTTGGAAAGATAACTTATGGCCTCGGCGTCCCTTCTTTCTGCGAACAAGGTTTTGGCGACGTTCAAGTAGGGGTAAGGCTCTTGAGGGAAACGCTTCACGTGCGAAATCTCTCCCTCCAGCCGGAGCCGTTGCTTGCCGGAGAGGAAGCCGCCTCCGCCTTTGAGGTATTGAAAGTGGTGTATGACTACATCATGCTGCCTCTCAATATGCCCGGCGTATCTTCGTAACGACGCTATCGGGCTGGTATGAACCGAGGTGCTCTCGACATATTCCACATCCGGGAAGTTCCTGAAAAGTCGCAGGGGCTGAGTCCTTATCCATCCGGGACAAGAGGAGAGCTTCTCTTCCCTAGAGTAGGCCCGGTCGTTAGGATGCCAATCCCACATCAAGTCATAATCGTCCGTGTAGTTGCGGACGGTCAGTCGGTATCCAATAAAGGATCGCTTGCGGACGAGGCTCTTGATTTTTGCCAAATCACGCCGCGCAATCGCTTCATCGCCGTCCAGTACCAGAATCCAGTCTCCGCGCGCCGCACGCAGGTACAGGTTGCGCGCCCGTCCGTCGCTGCCGTCCCAGGGGTATTGAAGAATTCGCGCGCCCAACGCTTCTGCTATCTCACAAGTTCTATCCGTAGAGCCTGTGTCGACTATGACGATCTCATCCGCTATCTCTCTTACGCTACCAAGGCTGTTTCCTATAAGCAGCCCCTCATTTTTCACAATCATGCAGACGCTGATGGAGTTTGGCATAACTGATTTTGTTTAAGTTAGTGTTTGACTACAAGAAAGCCCTTTGCGAAAATGAATCTTATCGGTAACTGCACGTAAAAATTAAGGGCTGAATTAACCATGACTCAAAAAAAATCTGAGAAAGAAACGAAGAGCACTGCAAAAGAGAATTCACAATCTAAAAAGCCATGGAAGAAACCGAGGATTACACGGCACGGCAACATGCGTCAACTGACTCAAATGTCTGGATAAGGATCATTCCGGTAGTTTAACAACTGACACTCTCCGGTAGCTTCCCGCTCATGATACGGATGACCCGATTTCAAGGGATGGGGTAATTGTCTCCAGCTTTGAGTTTATTCTAAGTCCTGGAATAACTCCTTTGCCCCGGCTTCTTTCCTCTGAAAAAGTTAAAGAAGATTCGCTTGGCCGAGCGCGTGCCCTCGTAAGCCATATAGAAAGGGATTTGCCAGAGATATTTTAGTCCCCAGAAGCATTTTAGATACATTAAAAAATCTAAGAGCTTTTGATGGGGTGGAGTCGCGGAACTACGCCGGGCAACTAACCCGTAATAGAGCGTGAATAATCTTCTCAAGTCTCTGTTCGGACTTGTTCTGAGCCTGTACAAGACGCACTCCAACGGCGATGCCGGAATATTCCGGATCGTCGCCAAGACATCTGCGGGAACATTCGCGCCCAAAATTTTTCGCAGATAACCTAACGCATCACTCATCGGAAGCATCAGACGGCGCATCCGTGTCTGCTTCATCAACCGCTCCCAATCAATCTCGGAGTTTTCTGCCCGCATGATAATTGCCGCATCTGCGACCCAGCGCAGAGGCGGCAGATCATTCCATGCAGCGCCGTGTGCACAGACGTGCAGGAGTTGGTCAGTCGAATTTAAGATTCTTGTCGGCACCCCATCTGTCTCAATCGGTATGGAGCCCTCCCAAAAGTCATCATCGTTGGCCTCTTGCGCCTCGCCCCAAAGGGCTTTCCAATGAAGATCAAGTCTGCGGCCTTCTTCGTTACTAAATTCTATGGCATGACGGTACGGTATTAGAACCTCCGGCGATTCATACGCTGACTTCCAACCCGCCTGATGCAATAGCCTGATCGCC
>JACCVS010000450.1 GCA_013698055.1 Acidobacteriota bacterium | reverse complement strand
TCGCCGACGAAGCTCTTCGAGTACATGGCGATGGGCAAAGGCATCGTCGCCAGCCGCTTGGGGCAGATCGGCGATGTGTTGAAGAATGAAGAAACGGCGCTGCTGATCGAGCCGGGAAATGCGCGCGAGTTGAGCGAGGCTATTTTACGCTTGACTAATTCAGTGCCGTTGCGTGAACGACTCGGAGCAGCGGCCAGACGCGAAGCCATCGCGCGCCACACCTGGAAGCACAACGCCGGGCGTGTGCTGAACGCTTATCGCTCGTGGTCAGAGGAAAAGCAGGAGTCAGAATCCAGAATCCAGAATCCAGAATAAAAACAGAAGCGGTTCTCCGCCTCTTCATTCTTACTTCTGACTCCTGGGTTCTGGATTCCGCTTTTCACTCATTCCTGAATTCTCCTTTTGTAAGAGAGCGACGTGTGAAAGTGGAAAATGATCGTAGCCAGCTTGTAGCTGAGAAACAGCACGCCCGCGAGCAGTGGTCGCAAGACCCTTGCGGCGCGAAGTACGGGGCGAAATATGAATTCGCCACGCGGGAGTTTTTCGACGAAGTCGAGCGGCATCGTTACGAGGAATATGCGCCGTGGATGCCGTTGGTGATGGGCTTCAATGATTTCAAGGGCAAGCGGCTGCTCGAAGTTGGCTGCGGGATGGGCACAGACCTTTTGCAGTTTGCGCGCGGAGGAGCCATTTGCACGGGCTTTGATCTGACGCCGCGCTCGGTCGAGATTTCGAGCCTTCACCTCGGGCTGTACGACATGCGTGCGGATTTCGTGCTCGGTGATGGTGAGCGTCTGCCTTTCGCTGACGACAGTTTCGATGTCGTCTATTCAAACGGCGTGCTGCATCATACACCGAATACTGAGCAGGCCGTGCGCGAACTTCACCGCGTCCTGCGTCCCGGTGGAATCGCTAAAGTGATGCTGTATCATCGCAACTCGCTTTATTACTGGACTGAGATCATCCTGCATCGCGGAATACTACGCGGCCATTTTCTGCGCGGCCATTCGCCGGAAGAGATCATGAGCCGCTATGTGGAATATTCGGAGCATGAAGCCCGACCGCTCGTCAAAGTCTATAGCCAAAAGCAGGCACGCACCCTGTTCAAGCCTTTCGCTGAAATCGAAACGGAAGTCGAGCAGATGATCCGAGAGGAACTCAGAGTCTTGCGCCCGCTTGTTTCCGAAAAAGCATTTCGCCGACTGCGCCGGAGCGCCGGGTGGAATGTGATTATCACTGCGCGCAAGTGACAATCGCCGCTCATGACGCATATTGTTTCAAGCCGCTTCTTCTTCAAAACAGGATCAGCGTGCTATAAGAGCGAAGGCTCAATCAGGGAGGATAACAATCATGCGTTGGAGAGAAGGTCGCAGAAGCGATAATGTCGAAGATCGGCGCGGCATGGGGGGCAAGGGGCTGGCCGTCGGCGGCATTGGCTCGGTCATCATCGTGGTGCTCGGTTTATTGTTCGGGTTCGATCCCCGCAACTTCCTGGGGGGTGACAGCGGTAGTAGTAACCCTGCGCCGGGGACTTCCACCACGCGCCCCGTCAACGCGGAGGAAGAAGAGCTTAAGGATTTCAGCTCCTCAGTCCTCGCTAACACCGAAGATGTCTGGCAAAGGATTTTCCGGGAAGGGAGAGAACAATATCGCGCGCCGAAGCTGGTACTCTTTTCGGGCCGAGTCCAATCTCCCTGCGGAACTTCTACCGCTGCTGTCGGGCCGTTCTACTGTCCGGGAGATCAAAAGGTCTACATTGATCTTTCGTTTTTCAAGGAACTGAAGTCGCGCTTTCGTGCGCCCGGCGATTTCGCTCAGGCTTACGTCATCGCGCACGAAGTGGGGCATCACGTCCAGAATCTTGCGGGGATCATGGACAAGGTCAACTCGATGCAGAGAAGGGCGGGCGAGCGAGAGTCTAACGATCTTTCCGTCAGACTCGAATTGCAGGCTGATTGTTACGCTGGCGTCTGGGCGCAGTCCGCGCAGAAAAAAGGCGACCTTGAAGCCGGAGATGTCGAAGAGGCTCTGAACGCCGCGACTGCCATCGGCGATGACCGCCTTCAAAAGCAAACGCAGGGCTACGTCGTTCCTGATTCCTTCACGCATGGCACTTCCGCGCAACGAATGCGCTGGTTCCGGCGGGGCTTAGAGACGGGTGACATCAAGCAGTGCGACAGCTTCAACACGAGAAGCCCGTGAGCCTGGCTGGACTTTGGTTTCCTGCATGAAAATAGCCCGGCAACTTTATTGACCGGGCTATTTTCTTCCTGAGCTTAAAAATTACACACGGGGTTAGTTGGAAGCACTCATACTTTTCTTTCGCTGGTTCGCCAG
>JACCVS010000184.1 GCA_013698055.1 Acidobacteriota bacterium | reverse complement strand
GGCATTCGGGATAGCCAGTGCAGCCTAAAAATTGACCGAACCTTCCGCGCTTCAAAGCCATTGGCTTCCCGCACAACTCGCACGACTCGGCTTCCTCTTCACCGGCGGCATCCGCCTGACCTGTCTTCGCTGAAGACCCGGCGGCTCCCGCGCTCTTCGCGTCACCTTCAGTGCTGGCGGGCTTTGCGACCTCACGCGTCGTGCGGCATTCAGGATAGTTTGAGCAGGAGAGAAACTGGCCGAAGCGCCCGAACTTGATGACCATCGGTAAGCCGCAGTTGTCGCACTTTTCGTCGGTCGGAATCGCCTGTTGCTTGGCCGCTCGCATCTGCGTCTCGGCCACCTTCAAGTCCTTCGCAAACTTTTCGTAGAACTCATGCAGCGCAGTCGTCCACTTCAGCTTCCCTTCTTCAATCTCATCCAGCGCCCCTTCCATTCGCGCCGTGTAGGATTCGTTGAAGAGATCATCGAAGCTGGCGACAAGCAAATCGTTGACGGTCGTCCCCAGCGCGGTCGGGTGAAAACGGCCTTCATGTTTCTCGACATACTCGCGATCAAGAATAGTCGTCATAATGGCCGCGTAAGTGGATGGGCGACCAATGCCCTTTTCTTCTAAAATCTTGACGAGCGTTGCTTCCGTGAAGCGCGGCGGCGGCTCCGTAAAATGCTGCTCCGGCGCGATTGCATTTAGTTTCAGCGCCTCGCCTTTTTGCACGAGCGGCAGTTTGCGCTCTGCCTCGTCATCATCTTCTGCTTTCTCGTCGCGTCCTTCCTGATAAACTTTCAGGAAGCCATCGAACTTCTGTACAGAGCCTGTCGCGCGGAAAATGAAGCGCCCCGCTTCTATGTCAATCGTTGTCTGGTCGAAGATAGCGGGCATCATCTGTGAAGCGACGAAGCGCTGCCAGATGAGGCGGTAAAGTTTCAGTTCTTCTTTATTAAGATAGCTCGCCATTGAATCGGGCGTGCGCGCGACATCAGTCGGGCGAATCGCTTCGTGCGCGTCCTGCGCGTCTTTTTTCGAGCGGTAATAGACAGGCTTTTCCGGCAGATAATTCGCGCCGTATTGAGCGCCCACAAAATCGCGCACTTCATTCAATGCCGCATCCGAGACGCGCGTCGAATCCGTTCGCATGTAAGTTATCAGTCCGACTGAGCCTTCAGAGCCAACCTCCACGCCTTCGTAGAGCTTCTGCGCCAGCATCATCGTCTTCTTGACCGCGAAGCTGAGCTTGCGCGCGGCCTCCTGCTGCAACTTCGACGTGATGAAAGGTGGAACGGGATTGCGCTTGCGCTCCTTGGTCGAAACATCTGCGACCTTATAACTCTGCGCCTCCGCTTCCGCGACTATCTCTTTGGCCTGCGCTTCATTGCCGATCAGAATCTCGTTCTTCTTGATGTCCTGATCGAAGTTGCTCGTCTTAACAGACTGCTCACTGATTTTCAGCAAGCGCGCATCAAAGGCTGGCGGCAAGTTAGCCGCGACGTTCGCTGTGACAGTCCAGTATTCAGTTTTGACGAACGCCTCGATCTCGCGCTCGCGCTCGACTACCATACGGAGCGCGACAGACTGCACCCGACCCGCGCTCAAGCGCCCGCCAATGGTGCGACAAAGAAGCGGCGAAACCTTGTAGCCGACGAGACGGTCGAGCAGACGCCGTGCTTGCTGCGCGTCAACGAGATTGGCGTCAATCTCTTTCGGGTGAAGAAAAGCGTCCTGCACGGCGCGCTTCGTGATCTCGTTGAACATCACGCGATACGAAGGTTTTTTGGGACGCTTCGGAACAATCTCTTCGGCCAGATGCTGGCAGATGGCTTCACCCTCGCGGTCAGGGTCAGCGGCGAGATAAATTGCTTCGGCTTCTTTAGCAGCCCGCTTCAAATCGGCGACGATCTTTTTGTTGTTCCGCTTCTTGGTGTCGGGGATCAACTCGTAGGTCGGCTCGAAATCATGCTCGACATCAACGCCCAATCCCTTCGACGGTAAATCCTTGATGTGGCCGATGGAGGCCATCACCAAATAATCTTTCCCTAAATATTTATTGATCGTCTTAGCCTTCGCGGGCGATTCGACGATAACCAGATTCTTTGCCATGTTATTTTAATATCTCATCGGCGGCGCGACCGGCGCGGAAACTTTCTTCAGCTACAGCCGTCCACCTTTATCTGCCTGTTAACTACAAATTTGCCCGCTTAATGTTTCAGAGTTTTATCACACTATTTGAAAATAGCATCATTAGCAACTCCAAAGTCAAATGCAATGATGACTACATGAAGCAACACCGGAATCATCTTCTCAAGCTCGAACGAGCACCTTTGAAGCAGCTGGAGTTGATTTGGTTGGCCGAGAGTTGATTCTCTGATTTAAGCTATGAACTTTTAGCAATTGGGCGAATACCAGAGGCTCAAAGTCCCTAACAGAATCGAATCGCATAGATAATCCAAAGCGAATTTAGACAGGATTATCAAGATTAACGGAGCAAGAAGAAAACGCTGAAATCAACACTCTTCAGCTTCTTCCTATCCTGCTTATCATGTAGACCCTGTCTATTTCTAAATGACGAAACTCATAACTTCCGCACAAAGCATTTACCCGGAAGCTGGCGAATCAGTTCGCGCATCTCTAAGCCCAGCAGGGCGCTTGTCAATTCAGAAATGGACAGTTTGCTTTCTTCAGCGAGTTGGTCAATATGCACCGTCTCATCCGCCGAAAGTAGCTTGAGAATGGCGTGCTCGCTCGCCGTCAAATCAACGGGCACAAGCGATAGCTGCTTAACGACGCCTTCCTCTTTACTCTTCCTGGTAGCAGGTGGCAACAACTGGGCGGCGATTTCCGGCGGCAACTCGGAGGCCACATCCTGCCACTGCTGGACGAGTTTTGCGCCCGCGCCTT